>NZ_JBIUAT010000004.1:0-197953 GCF_044547685.1 Acinetobacter sp. NPDC052428 | reverse complement strand
AGTCAGGTAGCAAGCTACCTTTCCCCGCTCGACTTGCATGTGTTAAGCCTGCCGCCAGCGTTCAATCTGAGCCATGATCAAACTCTTCAGTTTAAAATCAGTAGTAGCTTAAAGGCTACCAATCTTGGCTCATCAATTTTCTGACAAATATTTCTCAAATAAACTTCGAGTAATTTCTACCATCAATCAATGAAAATAATTTCGATCAATCAACCAGTAAAAATCCACACAAGTTGTTCTTCATAATCTCTTAATGATCTTTCTTAAAACCTCATCAGTTTTAAGCTCCAACCCAATCATTTAACGTTTTGTTTCATGCATTGCGTTGGTGTGCTGCGTATTCTATACAGTTTCAAAACGAGCGCAAGGGATTTTCTTAAAAATATCCAAAAAAACCAACCATACGTTTATTTTTTAATCTAAAAGGCTATTTTTAACACTTTTTTTGCGTTTTTCTAGCTAATTCCGCATGAAAAGTTTAAGCAAATGTTAATTTTCCAGCCCTCATCTCATAAAAAAAGATCACCCTAATGGTGATCTTTTTGATTCTTCATCAAAATATTTTAATTTGCCTGCTCAGCCAGCCAAGTCATAAATTTTTGACGCTCAGCTTTAGAAGCCTTTTGCCATAATTGAATCAGCTGCTGATCATTCTGGTCTGCTGACTGAGTATATACAGCTGCCGGTTGATGAACTGGTGTCGCAACTTGAGTCGTCATATCTAATTTTTTAGTCAACACGCGATTTCCAAACCATGGTTTCGCTGCATCTTTAGTGCCCGCCTGCTGGACTAAGAGCTGATTTTTCGCATCATATAGACCAATAATGGGCTGATCTTTATATTTTTGCGCTGCATCAAAATCTTTAGGCGCCTGAATGAGTCCTAAACGATAAGTTTCGCCATCTTTAAGGCTGGGTGTTTTTACCGTAACCACACCTGACTTTAAAATGTCATGTGAATTGTCTGAATGCTGGAAAAATTCATTATAGCGTACACTGATCGCATTTATACCTGCATCCAAGCTATAAGTCTGATTAGAACGTAATAGACTCGAGTTCACCTCCTGATCATTTACGGCAACAACTTTTATTTCTTCAGGTACTGTGACGGTCACTGCCGAAAAAACTGATGTGCTAAACAGAAACACTGCTGCAGTTGCCGCAATACGTAAACCCATATCCTTTACTCATTTTTGGTTGTTTATTAAAAATTAGCTGCACTATGCCGCGCTTAAATGACAATTTTATGACATAAGCTGGAGTGATACAGCCTGTGTTTTTAGCATTTATTTGGCTAGACATATCACATCATATCCAAATACAACTCGAAAACACAAAAAAGAAGCATCAACGTGCTTCTTTTTTATAACCTAAAATCATTTACGCAAAAGTCTTAAAGCGCTCTGCATCATCCATAAAGGTTTTTCCGCCTGCAGGTGCTTCAATTGACCCAAATACCAGTTGAGCACGAAGTTTCCAGTGAGATGGTATTTCGAAAGTTTGTGCGACTTCTTCATCAATAATTGGATTATAGTGCTGTAATGAAGCACCGATATTTTTTTCTGCCAAAGCGGTCCAGGTTGCAAACTGTGCAATAGCGGAAGAATGCTCAGACCAGACCGGGAAGTTATCGGCATAGAGTGCAAACTGCTCCTGCATCGACTTCACCACATTCTGATCTTCATAAAATAGTGCGGTACCATAACCTGCAGCAAAAGCATTGATCTTGCTATTGGTTGATTCAAATGCATCTGCTGAAACCAGGTCACGTAAAGTTTCACGTACAATATGCCAAAAGGTATCATGTGATTGACCAAATAAAATCACGACACGCGAGGTTTGCGAGTTAAAAGATGACGGACTGTGCTTCACCGCATCTTTAATGATTTTCTCAATTTCTGCTTGATCTAGATCTACATTTTTTCCAATTGAATAAATGCTACGGCGTTGTTTAATCTGATCTAAAAATGCCATGAACTCACCTCTGTATATTTTGATTATTAAAAAATCGATAAAGTCATACTATGTGCTTTAAGCACCCAAGACAGGTGCATTTCGATAACAATGTGTTTTATTTATAGAACAATCAGATTTAGATCTGAGTAGCGTATTTGTATCTGATTTTATCCACAGCTTCCATGCTGTCCTATATAAAGTGCTCTATAAAATTTTAATTAAATACTTTGAAACGATGCTGATCCGGCTTTTGTAATTTTTCTTCTACTGTTTGTTCAATTGATCCAAAGCAAAGTTGTGCGCGTAACAACCAGTTCTTTTCAATCTCAAAATGCTCAGCGACCCTTTCATCAATCAGTGGATTGTAGTGCTGTAAGGATGCCCCTAAGCCAGAATCTGCCAGCGTCGTCCATACGGCAAATTGCGCCATACCGGAAGTTTGTTCCGACCACGCTGGAAAATCCTCACTATTTAATGGCATTTTCTTTTGCAATTGTTGAATCACGGCTTGATCTTCATAAAATAAAATCGTGCCATAGGCCGCAGCACATTGATTCAACTTGATTTCCATCGCTTCATAAATATGTGCCGGCATATGCTGACGCTGCACCTGTTTCACAATTTCCCATAATTGATGATGAGAATCTGCAAATAACACCACAATGCGCGTAGTTTGAGAATCATAAGCCGAAGGACAACTCCGCACTGCTTCCTGAATGATTTCGCCAAGATAAGCCTGACTATAATGTACCCGCTTACCGAGTTGATCGATACTACGGCGCTTTTTCAATTGATCGACAAAAGTCAGTTCTAAATCATCATTCAGTTTGTTTTTTCTTGGAAATTTAAAATCTTTGGTGAGATCACTTGTTAATACCTGACCAATCTTATTTAGCAATGCCATTTTCTACCCCCACAAAAAACAAGCCAAATTAGCTTAGAGAATCCCCTACAATTATAATGCCTTTATTGAAATGGGCAGATTTAGTGGTGGTTTTGCTGTTGATTTTTACAACACTCAAACCAGCTAAAAACAACAAACTCCGCACTTGGCGGAGTTTATGTGAAACATTGCGCATTATTTATTTTTCAGTTTCAAATAATGCAGCAACAAAAGATTTGGCAGAGAATGGACGCAAGTCATCAATTTTTTCACCCACACCAATAAAGCGAATCGGCACATGAGTACGACTGGCGATATTAAACAGCACGCCACCTTTGGCAGTCCCATCAAGTTTGGTAATAGTTAAGCCCGTCAAGCCTACCGCCTCATCAAACATCTCGACCTGATTAATGGCATTCTGGCCAGTACCGGCATCGACCACCAACATCACTTCATGCGGCGCAGTGGCATCAATTTTCTGCATCACACGTTTTACTTTGGTCAATTCCTGCATCAAATGACCTTTGTTATGCAAACGACCCGCTGTGTCTGCAATTAATACATCCACACCTTTGGCACGCGCACTTTCAAAAGCATCAAAAATGACCGAAGCTGAGTCAGCACCATGACCCTGAGCAACAACCGCAATATTATTACGCTCACCCCAGATCTGTAGCTGTTCAGTTGCAGCTGCACGGAAAGTATCGCCTGCTGCCAGCATGACAGTCTTGCCTTCACCTTGCAGACGTTTTGCCAACTTACCAATGGTAGTCGTTTTACCGACACCATTCACACCCACCACCAGAATCACATAAGGCGATTTATTCGGATCAATATGCAGCGGTTTTACTCGTGGTGCCAATAAAGCCACCAGCTCTTCCTGAAGCGCTTTATAGAGTGAATGCGAGTAGATCAAATCACCACGTGCCGTACGTTCAGTCAGGTTAGCGATAATAGTCTTGGTTGCTTCCACGCCAATATCTGCCACCAGAAGCTGCTCTTCGACTTCCTCTAATAATTCATCATCAATTTCTTTACCACCGATCAGGATATTCACCATCCCATCGGCAAGGTTTTTACGGGTTTTAGTTAAACCCACTTTCATACGGCTAAAGAAGCCACCTTTCGCCGCAGAATCTTCATTTTCAGCTTCTGTCTCGACAGGTGCAGAAACTACAGCTGCTTCGCTTGGCGTTTCTACGATAGGCACATTGACCGCAGGTAAGCTCGGTAATGTGACATCATCATCTCCGATATCAGCATCAATCAAAAATTTGTTTTGCCCATTAGATTGCTGTTGCATGCCGAATCCTTGAAAAGCATTGCGTTAAAAACCCAGATTCTACCATAACTTGCCTGCTTTGCAGCTAGCAATGCAAATGCTGGACAAACATACCAAAAAGCTACAGCTCTCGGTTGCTTTCAAGCACACATTTATTAAAAATAACTCTAAATACAAATGCCTATTTCAGGAGATCTAGTGTTCATCACCTTTTTGACTATCTCCTCTTTCTCGCAAATGATCAAACAGATGCTTTATCCACTCGGCGCAGCAGTCTTACTCAGTCTGAGTTTTAGCTCGGCTCAGGCACAAACCCGAAGCGAATTATCACGGACTACCTTTGAAACCACTTTAAGTAATGGTTTAAAAGTCATTATTCGGGAAGACCATCGTGCGCCCATGGTAATGACACAAATCTGGTATAAAGTCGGCAGCAGCGATGAATCTGGAAATATTCTGGGGGTATCACATGCGCTTGAACATATGATGTTTAAAGGCACTCATAAAGTTCCAAATGATGAATTTACCCGTCTTAGCCGGATTTATGGCGGCAGTATCAATGCGGCTACCTTTACCAATTACACCAATTATTATCAGCTCTATCCTAAGGCCTATTTTCCTATGGCCCTGGAACTTGAGTCTGACCGTATGAGCAATTTATTGCTACGGCAACAGGACTTCGAGCCAGAAATTAAAGTAGTGATGGAAGAACGGCGCCAGCGTACCGATGACAATCCGCGTGCGCAAGCCTTTGAACGGTTTAAATGGATCAGTTATCCGACCAGCCATTATCGCCAGCCGGTAATTGGACATATGAAAACTCTGAATAATATTCAGTTGAATGATGTCAAAAAATGGTATCGGGATTGGTACAGCCCGAATAATGCTATTCTGGTGATTGTTGGAAATATCGAATCTGAAGCTGCTTTGGCTCAGGTACAAAAATATTTTGCTGACATTCCCGCACGCCTAACACCAGCACGCAATGATGTACTGGAGTTTGAGCGTTTGGGTTATCGCCATATGGAAATTAATAGCAATGTTCAGGTGCCCAATCTTTATATGACCTGGAATGTAAAATCCCTCAGCACTGCCAAAAACCCCCAAGATGCGTATGCCTTGACCATTATTCGCAGTCTTTTGGACAGTGGCATTTCTTCGCGTCTGCAAGACCGTTTGGTACGTGATCGTAAAATTCTGACCTCTGTCAGCGTTTCTTATGATCCCTATAATCGCGGCGACAGCCTGTTTGGCATTTCTGCTCTACCTGCGCCAGGCATCTCTTTGCAAGAAGCACAACAAGCAATTCAGGATGAAGTGGATTTACTTAAAACCACCGCAATGACCCAACAGGAAGTGGATCGTATCAGCACCCGCTTTATTTCCAATTTGATTTATAGCCAGGATGATATTGCCGGCCAAGCCAAAATGATTGGCAATCTGGAGGTCAATGGCTTGAGTTATCGCCTGATGGATGAATTGCCGAAACACTTTGAAAGTGTCAGTGTTCAGGATATCCAGCGCGTCGCCAACGCCTATTTTGTGCGTGAGAACCTCAGCACGCTTTATCTCTCACCTGAACAAAACACCCAGCAACGGGGATTATAATGCTTCAACTTCGTCCATTTTTGCTTATTTCAATTTTAAGTCTTAGCTCGGCTACCCATGCAGAAAACTATCTGGATCCTCAACCTGACCAAAATGATAATCCGAGTCAGTTACAGTCTATCCCCTTGCTACAAAGCTTAAAAAATATTAATCAGCAACAGGATTTTCAGGCGCCTTATATTCATGATCTGAACAATCGCTACAAAGTACGCACGCTGTTTGTTAAAACGCAAGATCTTCCCATGGTGGATATCCAGCTGACCTTTAATGCCGGTTCGGCCCGTGATCAGGAAATTACCAAAGGTCTATATGGCCTATCCAATATGGCAGCCAAGTTGATGCGTGAAGGAACCGATAAATATAGCGCGAATCAGGTGGCGGCAGTGTTTGACCAGACTGGTGCACAATTTAGCGTACAAGCCTATCGGGATATGTTTGTGGTTCGCCTACGTACGCTTTCAGATCCGGAAAAACTGGAACCGGCACTGGGCATGATGATGGAGGTGCTCAAGAATGCATCATTTAAACCATCCAGCATTAATCTGGCTTTAAGCAATACCCAAGTGGGACAAAAACAGCTACAGGAAAATCCAAGCCGACTGATGGATATCCGGTTTTATCGTGCCCTATATGGTCAGCACCCTTATGCAGAACCAATCACTGGCACCCAAGGCAGCACCAAGAAAATTAACGCAGAATTATTAAAAAAATTCCGTGATCAGTTTTTGGTGGCGCAAAATATGAATATTGCCATTACGGGTAAACTCAGCCCG
The DNA here is from genome assembly GCF_044547685.1 of Acinetobacter sp. NPDC052428. Taxonomy (GTDB): domain Bacteria; phylum Pseudomonadota; class Gammaproteobacteria; order Pseudomonadales; family Moraxellaceae; genus Acinetobacter; species Acinetobacter lwoffii_G. The sequence continues at coordinate 191,451 of NZ_JBIUAT010000004.1, read as the reverse complement.
AAACAGGCACTCGAGTTGTCTGAACGAATTGCCGGTAATTTACCGCAAGGGCAAAAAGCAGAGGCATTGCCACAACCTGAAATTCAATCTGGTTTTGAAGTGGTGCATCTACCCTATACCTCGTCTCAGGCGCATGTCACCTTTGGGCATTTAGGCGCAACCCGCTTTACTGAAGATAAACTGGCTTTAGAAGTCGCCAATCGCATGTTTGGCGGTAGCGGATTTAATGCGGTATTGATGCAGGAACTGCGGGTGAAACGTGGTTTTACTTATGGCGCTTATAGTTCATTGAGCTTTAGTCAGGCACCCGGCGTATTCAGCTTTAAGTATTCCACGCGTCAGGATCAACTGCTGGAGAGTATTCAGGTCGCACATCAGGCTTTTATCAACTTTGTCAGTCAACCCATTGATACTCAGCGTCTGGAAGAAACCAAAGCAGGCATGTTACGCGCCTTTCCTAATAATTACAGCAGTAATGCCACCATTAATGCCCAGCTAGGCAATATGGGCTTTTATAGTGAGCAAACGGATTATTTATCCAGTTATCCAGAACGCTTGGCTAAAATCACAGTGACGGATGTACAAAATGCAGTGCGCAAGCATTTTCATCCTGATCGTTTAACCCTGGTCGTCGTCAACAAAGAACTGGATAAAAATGCCTTGAAAATGCGTTTGGAGCAGAATTTAATGGATGCCAATTATTACTTACCAACAAACCCTATGCCTAAGGCATCTCCACAGAGAGCGGCGGAAGCTGACGTGCCCGAAGCGATTCCTGCTGATAAGCCTGCATCAATTTAAGATACTGCCCACGACGGATATGCTGCTGCTCTAACAAGGCAAGTGCCATATCCTGGGTTTGGGGAAGGTTTTGCTGTTTAGACAGTTGCTGAATCTGGGTGATTTGAGCAATGCTCAAAGGACGATATAAAGCAAATGCGGCTAAAAATAGAATGACCGCAATAATAAAAATAACCACACTGTTATAAATCTGTTCCAGTTTGATTTTGCTGAAAAATTGGCTTAGTTTTTCTGTATCTATAGACATACACTACCTCAGGTTAGAGGTAGTGTATGGTCGCAGTTACATAAGTTCAAGTCAGCACACTGAATATTCATAAGAGCTGAATCCTGCTATTTCGAGGACTAATTCATTATTCTGGTAATAATTGTTGAATACAGCACCAATGCAACAACAAGCAATACCAGTGCAATTGCAAATTTACTTAAACCGGCTTCTGCCTCAGGCGGATGCAGACGATCCTCATCAGCAATGCGGACCAGCTCACCATTATAGAGTTTATAAAACTGCTCACGCTGGTTTTCATCCAGCGCACGGGTAAAGTCGTAGACTTCTTTACGTTGTGCCAACCCATAATCGCCTAGATGGGTATGTTTACTGAATATAGCTTGATCGAGTTTTTTACGATGCAAATCGGCAAGTTCCATAATTTGACCTGCAGTCGGAGGCATATCAAATTTCACACCATCTAAAGTTCTTGTCATCATGGCCTTCTCCTTATTGTTTGCTATCCATTTACAATGTAGCTTAATAATATTTATAGTTGTGTATAGTTAAATCAGTTAAACTATAACTGAAGTAAACAAATAAAATCGAATAGTTGACTTTTCCATTATTTTGTAATATTAGTTTAACAATACTAATTTATATTTGTATTTAGACTAAATAGTCTATCCTGTAATCATAATTAAAATTAAGGAGTTTTTATATGATACAACAACTCTCTCAACACGATCTAGAACATCTGTACGCAGATGCCGTGAATACCATTCAATCGCAAATGAACTTTGCTGATGCGGTAAAACAGCTAGAAGAAGCCGCTCGTGCTGGCCATGGTAAAGCAGCACTTTTTTTAGCAGAACTTTATTATCAAGGTTTCCGTGTAGAACGAGATTCACTTAAAGCCCAGTACTGGCAAAGCATGGCCACCATGCAAGCATAAAGAAACGTCACCTAGGTGGCGTTTTTTTATGCCCTTTTTTCAATAAATAGCAATCAATACATATTTTCTTACGAATCCTTGCAAAGCTGAAACAGTAATTTCATATAAAGTTCCTAAAATAGAGCCTGAACTCCAATAGCACTTTATTCTAATGAAACCACGAAAAATTATTCAAATTGATCCGATCTGCAAAAACTTTCTGTTAAAGATCACGATGCTTAAATCTTTGATGAATTGTGGCGAGCTATGGGGCGCATATCATCAGGGCTGGGCGATGATGCGTGACCAGGAAGATTGTATCTTTCCATTCTGGCTCAATCCGCTGGATGCCAAAAATTATGCCCAGCAACATTGGCCGGATTACATCCCACGTAAAATCAATTCTGAAGATTTTGAAAATGCATTATTGCCGACCCTGTCGCGACTGAATGTTACGCCAGCCCTGTTCAACACCAATGGAACCAAACTCAAACTGACTGCCACACAGATGCGTCATCTGTTTTTTTCGCAACAAAGACTGCACATTGCTTAAATAACATGCTATTTATAAAGACTAAAACCTAAACACTTAGAGATGTTCAGGTTGAATACATACTCTAGGATTAATAATAAATTGACCAATAAGGATGATTAAGCATGACCAATGTGGCACAGGTGCTCAGTGAAAAAATGCATCAAGCTATTTATACCATTCGTCCAGATTCTACCGTTTTAGAGGCCATCACCTTGATGGCAGATAAAGGGATCGGGGCGCTTGTGGTAACCCATGAAGACAACGTGGTGGGGATTTTGTCAGAGCGGGATTACACCCGTAAGATCGCCCTGATGCAAAGAACCTCATTCGACACCACTGTTAATGAGATCATGACCGCTAAAGTGATTACCGTAAATACAGCTACTACCGTAGAGGACTGTTTATCTCTGATGACTGAACGCCACCTACGCCACTTACCTGTGGTCGAACATGAAAAACTGATCGGTCTGATTTCAATTGGGGATTTGGTCAAAGCCGCCATGGATGACCAACGCAAATTAATTGAACAGTTACAGCAATATATTTCAGGTTAAATCACCATTTAGCTTCCTCTAAGGCATTTGAAGATCACTTAAGTGACACCAAGATAAAGTTTTATATCTGATGCATAAAAAATCCCGGTATGTGTACCGGGATTTTTTTATATGAACATTCTGAATAAAATCAGTTTAGACCTAATTTTTCTGCGACGTAATCTGAGTCTTTATCACCACGACCCGATAAGTTCACCACAATCTTGGTATCTTTTGGCAGTTTCCCTGCTTCACGAATGGCCCAAGCCACCGCATGCGAACTTTCTAATGCAGGTACAATGCCTTCTACGCGTGACAAGGTCATAAATGCATCCAGACATTCCTGATCAGTTGCCGTAGTATATTCCACACGCCCTAAATCTTTGAGCAAGCTATGCTGTGGCCCCACACCCGGATAATCCAGACCAGAAGCAATTGAATGCACTGGCAAAGGTTCACCCTGCTCATCTTCTAGTACATAACAGGCCATCCCATGTAACTGGCTCGGTTTACCTAAGGTCAAAGTAGCTGAGTGCTTGTCAGTATCCAGACCATGACCTGCCGGCTCAACGCCTACCAGTTTCACATCCGGTTCATTTAAAAATGCAGTGAATGCGCCCACTGCATTAGAACCACCACCAACACAAGCAACGACATAATCGGGATTTGCACCAAAACGTTCATTGGCCTGAACTTTAATTTCATCGCCAATAATGGACTGAAAATCACGCACCATCATCGGGAATGGGTGCGGCCCTACAACTGAACCAATGGCATAGATGTAGTTTTTCGGGTCTTTTAAATATTCTTCAAAAGCACTGTCGACTGCATCTTTGAGTGTGGCTGTACCGCGAGTCACAGAAATCAGTTTGGCACCCAGAATTTTCATCTTGACGACGTTTGGATGCTCTTTTTCGATATCCACTTGACCCATATGAATTTCACACGGAATACCAACAAGAGCACACGCGGTTGCCAATGCAACACCATGTTGACCAGCACCGGTTTCTGCAATGACTTTGGTTTTACCCATATATTTAGCTAGTAAAGCTTCACCCAGACAGTGATTAATCTTGTGCGCGCCGGTATGGTTCAGATCTTCACGTTTTAAATAAATCTGTGCTCCACCGAGCTGTTCAGAAAGGCGTTTGGCATGAAATAGTGGACTTGGACGACCAACATAATGAGCAAACAGGTCTTTCAGTTCATTCTGAAATTCTTCAGTCTGACGAATTTCCTGATAGGCCACATTAATATCATCCATGGCCTGTTTCAGATCGGGTGGAATAAACTGACCGCCATATTGACCAAAAAAACCCTCTTCATTGGGTAAGGCAATACCATTAATTTGATGAGTCATAATCATGCCCGAGATTTTAAATAAGAGATAATGAGTGACTTTATACTAGAATAATTTGTTTTAAATCACTAATAACTCTAACTAAAGTCACTTATAGATAAATGGAATTAACGCGCCAGATATTTAGTCATGTCTTCAATGCCTTTCAGCGTCATTGGAAACATATGATTTTCAAATATTTGCTGGATCAGACCAATGGTATGGGTGTAATGCCAGTATTTTTCTTCTTCCGGATTCAGCCAGGCGGTTTTATCAAAATGCTGACGCAGGCGCTGTAACCAGACCTGTCCCGTCTCATCATTCATATATTCAACCGAACCACCGACAGAATTCAGCTCATACGGTGCCATACTGGCATCGCCGACCACAATCACGCGATAATCGCGGCCATAGGTATTGAACAAATCCCAGGTATTCATACGTGAACTGGAACGACGGACATTGTCTTTCCATACATAGTCGTACAGACAGTTATGGAAATAAAAATATTCCAGGGTTTTGAATTCGGTTTTCGCAGCACTGAATAGCTTTTCACACTGGGCAATATGCGCATCCATCGACCCGCCGATATCAAACAGCATTAAAACTTTAATACGGTTACGACGCTCCGGCACCAATTGTACATCCAGAATGCCCTGCTTGGCCGTTTCACGAATCGTACCATCAATATCCAGCTCTTCGGCTGCACCCTGACGGGCAAACTTACGCAAACGGCGCAATGCCATCTGCATCTGGCGACTTCCCAAAATCTGTTCATCGTCCAGATTGCGGTATTGACGCTGTTCCCAGACTTTCACCGCAGAACGCTTACGCCCCGGCCCGCCAATACGCACGCCTTCAGGATGATCACCATAAGCACCAAATGGCGAAGTACCACCAGTACCAATCATCTTGTTACCGCCCTGATGTTTTTTATGCTGTTCGCGCAGGCGCTCTTCCAGCATTTTCATCAGTTCTTCCAGCGATCCGGCTTTTTTCAGCTCTTCGCGCTGCTCTGGGGTTAGATGCTTCTCGAGTAATTCGAGATCAAACCAGTCTTTGGGCAGCTTATGCACCTGATTCAGTAATTCATCCAGATCAAAGGTCGCGATCCCATCAAAATAGTCTTTCATGGCACGATCGAACTTGTCGAAATAGCGCTCGTCTTTGACCATTACGGTTTTTGCAAGCTGATAGAACTCGTCCTGATCGGCAAAGACCAGTCCTGCAGCAACCGCCTGATTCAGGTCAATCAATTCGCGGGTCGATACCGGCACGCTGTATTTGCGTAAGGTATAAAACAGTCGCACAAACATGCGTGTTTCTCCCTTAACGACGTGACATAAAGGCTAGACGTTCAAGTAACTGCACATCCTGCTCGTTTTTAATCAATGCGCCGTATAAGGGTGGAATCGATTTGGATTTGTCGGTATTGCGCAGAATATCTTCCGGCATGTCGTCAGCCATGAGCAGGCTGAGCCAGTCGATCAGTTCAGAAGTTGAAGGTGGTTTTTTCAAACCCGGAATCTGGCGTAGTTTGAAGAATACCTGCAAGGCTTCATTCACCAATGTTGCAGAGATATTCTCAAAATGCACATCGATGATTTCACGCATGGTGGCTTCATCCGGGAATTCGATATAGTGGAAGAAACAACGGCGTAAAAAAGCATCCGGCAATTCTTTTTCGTTATTCGAGGTAATGATCACGATCGGACGCTGGGTTGCGGTAATGGTTTCGCCAGTCTCGTACACATAGAACGACATTTTATCAAGTTCATGCAGCAAGTCATTTGGAAACTCGATGTCTGCCTTGTCAATTTCATCAATCAGCAGGACACAGCGCTCTTCACTGGTAAATGCTTCCCACAGTTTCCCCGGCTTGATGTAATTCTTGATGTCATAGACACGGTCATCACCAAGTTGACTGTCACGCAGGCGCGATACAGCATCGTATTCATACAGACCTTGTTGCGCTTTGGTGGTGGACTTGATGTGCCAGGTGATCAGCTTCAAACCCAGACTTTCTGCGACTTGCTCGGCCAGTAAAGTTTTACCTGTACCCGGCTCACCTTTGACCAGCAATGGTTTTTGCAAACTGCGTGCAGCTTTCACCGCAAGCTTTAAACTGTCAGTCGCGATGTACTGATCGGTACCTGAAAATTGTTGAATATCAGCAGACATGATTGAACCTTATTTTTTACTTACAGCGGTGAACTTTTCTCGTGAACACGAATATTGCTTTTGTTCGACACATAGGTCGACCAGCAATAGCCAATCACAGATCCAATCCCAATGACAAATAAAATAAGTGACGCATTAATCCAAACCAGGGATTGCTCTTTGGTTAGCATCCCAAATAACAGACCAAAGATCGCGGGTGCAATGGACGCATTCGCCCCCTCGGATACCGTCGGTGTCAGCAGAATGGCAAAGGCCACAATCCACAAAAAACCGCCCATGGGTTTAGGCAGGCGCTTGGTCACGCCATACCAGCACCATAAAGCAATCAGGCTGCCGAGCAGATAAACTGCAACGGCAATGCTCTGTTCAGGAATTGAGTCTAATACAGCCACATAACCATTCATTTCACAACTCCTGAATCAACATTAAGCACCACGCAAGCCTTCTGGTGCTACAGCGTTTGGATCAATCAAGCCTTCTGGTGGCATTTGCAGGAAGAAACCGCGGGTTTCAATAGAATCCATGACATGCAAGACATTGGCACGTGCCAGTTTACGTGATTCGCTTAATTCAAGATGCATGACAAAAGTCGCACGTCCAAATGCTGCCTGTACTGCTTCTGACAGAACGCTTAAAGGCTCGAATGTTTCAGCTTCGCTTTCATTCACAGGACGCGCCACATACAGATACATTTCACTTTTTTTGCTGGATTTGTAGATAGACACTTGCATATTTCAAACGACTTTTCTGAAAAAACAACCGCAAGGATACATCAAAAAAAAGACAGAAACATTAGTCACGTCTCATGCATCAGTCGTGATTTTGTATAATTGCTTTTTCTTTAATCAATCCCGCAACCAATCATTCGCTGACTTTCATCTGAGTAGACAGATAAGATTCATCCTGATGCAATACCTGAATCAATGGCTGAGTTAATAACTCATAGCGCCAGCCGAGCAGAAAATCCGGCAGATCCTGCTCGTCCTTATGAAAGACCACGTGCTGATACAAGGCATTCAGCCATTTCTTACGCATCAGGACTTCTTTCGGAATTGAGGTTTCATTGACGACATTCTGAATAATTGAATCAATTTTTTCGCCAATATCTTTGGAAGAATGGCGAATTGGACGTGCCAGACGTAAAGGCCAGTTTGCCGGCTCCGGCAGGAATTTCAATAAATCTAAAATGGTTTTGCCATGCTCACGAACCACATTCGAACGAATGTCTTTCACATGACTCAGCTGGAAATTATTGCGCGGGAATTTTTCCACCAGATCAATCATGCTGGCATTTTTTAAAATAAAACTGCGTGGCTGATTTAGTGCTTTGGCAATCTGATCACGCCAAACCATTAATTGCTGCAATTGCATCAGCTGACGGCGTGAATGCCGGTAATTGCCGACATCCTGATACAACAAGGCAGTTGGGGTATCTTCGCCAATTTCCTGAGTCAGAAAACGGCAATCTTGCAAGGCAAAATCCAGCAGATCTTTCGACTCCAGATCCCGTTTGATTTTCTCTGACAGTTGCACCAGATAATGCACATCATTGGCAGCATAGAGCAACTGTTCGGAACTGAGTGGACGCGCCAGCCAGTCAGAACGGGTCTGGTCTTTTTCGATATCGACTTCCAGCATCTGCTTCAGCGCATTTTGATAGCTGACTTGCAGACCATGCCCCAAAAATGACATGCCGACCTGGGTATCAAACACATTACTCAGCGATTTCTTCTGGGTATAGTGATAAATCAGATCGATATCTTCACTACAGGCATGAAAAATATTCTGCTGTGCGTTAAAAATTTTATTAAGGAACTCAGTCAGATCCAGCGTGGTTCCATCCAACAAATAGACCTTGTTGTCTACGTTAATCTGAAAAACACCCAGCTTAGGCCATAAGGTATCAACCTTGATAAACTCGGTATCCAGTCCATACACTGAATTCTGTTCCATCAGCTTCAGTACATGAGTTAAGTCGTTTTGATGTTGAATAAATTGAAACATAGAACTGAGTCTAAGATTAGATTCTCGATAGATCCATATTAACTGATCTATAGAATTTTTGTATAAAAAATAACGTCAATTCTGCCCTATTTCCTAAAAAATGGCGCTTACTTATCAGGATTTATATTCTAATTAATATCTTTTTTATATTAAAACTAACAAGATATTTAAGCTTAGCTTACTTCATGCGCATCCGGTTATGTACTGCCTGACTCAAGGTATGACTGTCGACATATTCCAGCTCACCACCTTGTGGTACGCCCTGGGCAATTCGGGTCATCTGGATCGGCAAATGCTTACTGGCCTCAACCAGATAATGCGCCGTAGCCTGACCTTCTACCGTGGCATTGGTCGCCAGAATCACTTCTTTCACCTGACCATTGGCCAAACGGTGCAATAAGTACGGAATACCGATTTCTTCTGGTCCAATACCATCCAGTGGCGATAAATGTCCACCCAATACATGATATTTACCTCTAAAGCTGCCACTTTGCTCAATCGCCATGACATCTGCAGGTGATTCCACTACACAGAGCAGTTCATCATCACGATCCAGCGAACTGCAAATATTGCAGACTTCATCTTCGGTCAGAGAATGGCAGACGGAACATTCATGAATGTGATTGGTGGCTTCAGTCAGCGCATGTGCCAGACCAATAGCACCTTCACGATTTTTCATGATCATATGCAATGCCATACGTTGAGCCGATTTCGGCCCAACGCTTGGCAAAATGCGTAATGCTTGAACGAGTTGATCAAAACGATCACTAAACATTGCGCATTCGTCCTTAGAACATACCTGCAAGACCAGGCGGTAACCCCATACCCGAATTCGCTGCTTTCATTCTTTCGTCAGATACCACTTCTGCCTGACGTGCTGCATCATTCATTGCCGCTGCAATCAGGTCTTCGATCATGTCTGGATCATCCTGAAGTAACTCAGGATTGATTTCGATACGCTTCACTACGTTACGGCAAGTCATAGTTACTTTCACCAGACCGCCACCCGCCTCGGCATGCACTTCAGTTTGCGCAAGCTCTTCTTTGGCTTTTTTTACGTTGTTTTCAACTTCTTTCTGCATGCGCTGAGCTTGCTGCATCAACATGTTAATGTTCATAAATATCTCCGAACATAAATTTATAGAATTAAATCAGGTCTAAACCACGGCTAATGTCACGAATAATATCACCAATCTCTTCCAAACCAACAGATACGCGAATTAAACCTTCGCGAATACCGGCAGCTTCTTTGGCTTCAGGCGACAATTTACCGTGTGTCGTGGTTGCAGGATGGGTAATGGTCGATTTCACATCGCCCAGATTACCGGTAATCGAGATAAACTGGGTATTATCGATGACAGTCCATGCTTCCTCACGACCACCTTTGACTTCAAAAGACACAATACCGCCAAAACCGCTCTGCTGTTTTGCTGCCAGTTCATGACCGATATGCTCAGGCAGGCCTGCATAATATACTTTTTCTACTTTTGGATGCTGGTTCAAAAATTCAGCCAGTTGCTGAGCACTTGCCGAATGTTCACGCATACGTAAACGTAGTGTTTCCAAGCCTTTTAGAAAAACCCAGGCATTGAATGGGCTCATTGAAGGACCAGTGGTACGCACATAGCCAAAAATTTCTTCAAGCAGCTTATGATTACCTACGACTGCGCCGCCTAATGCACGGCCTTGGCCATCCAGATATTTAGTCGCAGAATACACCACCAGGTCTGCACCAAATTTGAGTGGTTGTTGTAACACCGGTGTACAGAAGCTGTTATCAATCGCCAGTAAAGCATCATTGGCATGCGCAATATCGGCGAGTCCCTGTATATTAGCTACTTCTGCTAAAGGATTCGATGGCGATTCAACAAAGAGAATTTTTGTTTCAGGCTTGATGGCATTTTTCCATGCATCAAGATCAGTCAAATCGACGAAATCAACGCTGACGCCAAATTTTGCGACATATTTTTCAAACATGGAAACCGTAGAACCGAAGACTGCACGTGAACAAATCACATGGTCGCCCGCTTTTAAAAAAGCCATCATCACTGCCATAATAGCTGCCATACCCGAACTGGTGGCGACGGCGCGCTCTGCACCTTCAAGTGCAGCCAGACGCTTTTCAAACATGGCAACGGTCGGATTGGTAAAGCGAGAATAGATATTGCCCGGTTCCTGGCCTGAGAATTTGGCTGCGGCTTCTGCAGCATTTTCATAAACAAAGGACGATGTTAGAAAAATTGGTTCGCCATGCTCACCTTCAAAAGTGCGGGTATGGCCGGTACGAATGGCTAAAGTTTCTAATTGGTAAGAAATATCGTCTTGCTGGCTCATCGCTTTACCTCAGCCCTCGGGCTGCCTTTTGTAAAAATTTGCCAACATTTTGAGCGCCTAAGCTATTTCAGGTCAAGGCATAATAAGCGATTATTGCTTAGACTTCGATCAATCCTCCCGCGGATACGGATATTTTATTTACATGATTCAGTTAAAACAAAACTTTCAGCGCCAGCAAAAAAAATTGAAACACCTTAGTACCCGGGTGTTTAATGCCTCCTCACTGATCCTGTCGCAAAAAACCCCTTTTGAATATATTGCCGGCACCGAGTTTTGCAAGATTCGTTATTACGCTTCACCCGAAAAAAAATATAAGGAGCCTCTGGTTTTTATCGCACCCTTGGCCATTAATATGGATATTTATGATCTGTATCCTTATCGCTCTCTGGTCAAGCATTTTCAGCATAGCGGTTTTGATGTCTATCTGGTGGAATGGAAACGCTTTAACTTTAAGCACCGCCACCTGAATTTTTTATCTTTTATTGATGCAGCCATTCCTCAATCCATTGAAACCATCTGCAAGCATTCAGGCAGTCAGTTCATTTCCTTACACGGCTGGAGTATGGCTGGCGTATTTGTCACGCTCTATACGGCCTTGCATTCGCCTGAACATGTCAAGAATCTGATCGTGGTGGGCAGCCCCATCGACAGTTATGCATCAGGACGTGTCGGCAAACTATTTTCTACGACCAATAAACTGATTTCTAAAAATAAGAATTTGCAACAGGCCATTCATCAAGGACTGATCCCGAAGCAATATATTCATACGCCGGGTATTGTAAATGCCTTGGGCTTTAAATTACTCGATCCGATTGGCTGGCTCAAAAGCCAGAAGCAGTTTTTGCTGAATCTGGATCATGTCGAAGATGTCTATGAACATGCCACCATGGGAAATTTCCTGAACAAGATGATTGATTATCCAGGCGGGATTAATCAGGACATGGTGCTGCACTTATGGCTGCAAAATCCTTTAAAACAGGGTTCTATCACTTTGGATGGTCGTGTCGTTGATCTTAAAAATATCAGCTGCTCCCTATTGGTAGGTGCAGGTCAAACCGACCAGATTGTCACAGAACAGTCAGCTAAGCCTTTGATGAAATTGACAAGTAGCCAGGATAAGACGTTTACTCTTATACCGGGTGGTCATCTTGGACTAATGTCGAACCAGAAAACAGCCAATACATTCTGGCCAAAAATGACGACCTGGCTGGTGCAGCGCTCTACACGGCTTGATGCTTAAAGCAGATTTCTCGCACCAGAAAAATATTAAAAATTATCAATAGATTTAAACATATTCAGAGGGTACAGCATGATTCAATCAGTGGCATTTATCGGCCTAGGTGCAATGGGTTTTCGTATGGCAGCACATTTACCCAAGCATTTTGATACGGTCTATGTCTGGAACCGCAGCTTTAACAAGGCAGAGCAACATGCGGCTGAATATGGCACCCAAGCCGTCACACTGGAACAGGCCGTACAGGCAGATGTGATTTTTTCCTGCCTGCCAACTAGCGCTGACGTTGAACGACTTCTGGAAAATCTGTCGCTTAAATCCGGTTCAGTCTGGGTCGACTGCACCAGTGGTGTACCGGATTCTGCCCAAAAATTGGCAGTACAATTGGCTAAACATGGGGTAATCTTTCTGGATGCACCGGTCAGCGGCCAGACCATTGGCGCTGACAATGGCACGTTAACTGTGATGGTGGGCGGTAATGCAGAGGGCTATGAAAAAGCCCTTCCTGCGATGCAGGCTTTTGGCAAGCTGATCAAGCATGTGGGTGAATCTGGCGCAGGTTTTGCAGTGAAGGCCGTAAATAATATGTTAATGGCTGTAAACCTGTGTGCCGTCGCAGAAGGCTTTACTACACTGAAAGCGCATGGGGTAAACCTGCATGAAGCGCTGGATTGTATTAATGCTTCAAGTGGTAAAAGTATGGTGACTGAAACCGTATTGCCACAGCGTATTTTAAACCGAAGTTTTCCTGTAACCTTTGCCCTGCCACTCTTGGCCAAAGATACAGGTATTGCAATCGACCTTGCGCGTGAAGCCAAACTTTCTGCGCCTGTGCTCTCGTTGACCCAGAATCTGATTCAAGCGGCCAGCGATCTGTCGGATAAAAACAGTGATTTTTCCAGTGCTGTGAAAATGTATGAATCATGGAGTAATATTACCATCGAGTAATATCTCGCCATTGAATAATGATAACGAAACCTCATATTGTGACTAGTAGGCAGGCACATATAGTGGATAACCCAGAGGAAACTCTCATGACTAAGTTAAGTGTTGCAATTTTTGCTAGTGTTGCAACTTTTATTGGGGCAAGTGCTTTTGCAGCAACGCCAGAGCAAGAATGTCAAAAATTGAAAAATGACCATGATGTCATTTACGCATCTAAAGGTTTTTGCTTTAAAGACCCGGATGCAAAGGCGAAGTTTGGCAATGATAATTGCTATACAACTAAACCAAAATTTTCAGAAAAAGAGCAACAACGACTTGACGCCATCAAAGATCGTCAGAAAGAATTGAACTGTAAATAATTACAGTACACAATCACTTTCAAGGATTAGACATGCTTTACGATGATCAAAATATTTTTGCACGAATTATCCGCAACGAAATTCCTGCAATTAAAGTGTATGAAGATGATCAAGTTCTCGCTTTTATGGACATCATGCCTCAAGCTGAAGGTCACACGCTGGTCATCCCTAAAACACCTGCTATAACATTGCTTGATCTACCTCCTGACGCTGCTGCTTACACCATTCAAATTGTGCAAAAAGTTGCGCAAGCGATGGAAATAGCACTTGAAGTAAAAGGTATTGTACTGATGCAACTTTCAGGCGCATCTGCTGGTCAGACTGTTCCGCATGTACATTTCCACCTCATTCCAAGTTCAGTTCATGAATTAGGCAAACATGCTTTACACATGGGTGATCAAGAAAAAATCCAAGCCTTGGCGGAAAGAATTAAAGCCGCACTTTGATTTAAAATAAATTCAAAAAATGGAGCTTCGGCTCCATTTTTTATAAATACAGAATAAGAAAAGAAAGAATTAGCCTTCATATTTAATCCAAACACGTCACCAAACTGTCATTTATTGTTCACCTCGTTGTCACAAACATTACAGATACTGCATAGCAAGTTGGTGAGCTTTTGTAATTTTTTGTACTTAAGCAAACTAAAAAAGAAGTGTTAAGTAAGGCGAATGCCATTTAGAACCGTGTTTTGGAGAAATATCTCAATGAAAAAATTACTTCTCGCTACTGCAGTAGCGGCTTTGGGGATGAGTGCAGCACAAGCAGCACCAACTTTGTATGGTAAACTGAACGTATCTATCGACCAAGTTGATAACTACGATTTCAAAGGTAACGATGTTTCTGAAGTAAGCTCTCATGCTTCACGTATTGGTGTAAAAGGTGAAGAGAAACTGACTGACAAGTTGTCAGCTGTTTATCAAGCTGAATGGGCTGTTTCTACTGATGGTTCTGGTTCAGATACTGACTGGAGTGCACGTAACCGCTTCATCGGTCTTAAATGGGCTGGTTTAGGTACACTAAAAGCAGGTAACTACGATTCTTATTTCAAAACAGCTGCTGGCAGTGCTCAAGACATCTTCAACGATCACACTCGTCTTGACATTACCAACATGATGCACGGTGAAGAACGTCCTAAAAATTCGATCGGTATCGAAACTGACAAAAAATTGCTTGGCGGCGTTCAATTCAACATTATGGCGCTACAAGGTGAAAATTCAGCTGCTCCTGGAGCTGGCACTTCTGGTGACGATAGTGCACGTGATGGCTTCGGTGATGGTATCTCAGCATCTGTCCTATATGATAACAAAGACATTGGCTTATCTTTAGGCCTAGCAGCAAACTCTGCTGTTGAAGGTAAATATGTAGGTTTTGATGGTAAAAAATATATTTCTGATGCTTTCCGTATCACTGGAGCTTATGACTTCTCTAAAGTGGGTATCAACGGCTTGACTTTAGGTGGTTTATGGCAAACCGCTGAACCATCTGACGATCTAACCGCTGCTAAAGGCTTACAAGAAGATGCTTTCACAATTGCCGCTGCATATAAAATCGGTTCAACTCCATGGGTTGTAAAAGCTGAATACGCAAATGCGAATACAGAATACACAGCTGGAACTACTTCTGTTGATCGTGACATCAATCAATACGGTCTTGGTGTAGATTACTACTTCAACAAACAAGCTCGTATGTACGGTATCGTTGCTTCTCAAGAACGTGACTGGAAAACAGCTGCTGGTGAAGATGATACTATGACTGTATTCGGTCTTGGTATGGAATATAACTTCTAAGCCAAAAGCCATAGCACACTAAAGAATATTTTATTTAAGTATGCTGATTTTTTGACCGCGTACTTAACCAAAAAAAGACTACCTACGGGCGGTCTTTTTTATTTCTCACGAATAGAGTATTTAAAACCATATCTGTATTATTTTCTTTTTAAAATCATTAAACCCTAATTAAAAAACAGATTAATCCTACTTAATACATATTATTTCAAATACCAATTTTTAATAATATGCAACCATTTTGGTCAGATTTTTAGATAATACACAACTGTTTTAGTCAACTTTAAATATAATACATTACCATTTTAGTTGGGATTAAAAACATTAACACAAAGCTTTTTAGTCTACTTTGAAGCAAATAAATATTAGTTTATTTTTTAACACTCACCAGAATAAGCTATTGTTTTTATTAATTTAAATAATATATTTTTACTTTAACTGTTTAATCTATTTATTTTTAGTTACTTTTTGTTTAATAATATCCATTATGTTTTAAAAAATAGGCTTATTTGCATGAGCTTAATACCCAAAGATTTTAACAAACGATTAGTTCGCGAGATAACAATCATATTAATAATTAAGATTGTTCTCTTATTGACGATTAAACATATCTGGTTTGACGCCCCTACTATTCCCAAAAATTTTGACTCTCAAGTTGCCGAGCACATTGCCGGCAGTCCTTCCCCAATCAAGGAGACACGTTGATGATTTCTGAAAGCGTGGTCGATCTTTCGCGGTTCCAATTTGCAATGACCGCGATGTATCACTTTATTTTTGTTCCACTGACTTTAGGCCTGGCTTTTTTGCTTGCCATTATGGAAACCACCTATGTGATTTCCGGCAAAGAAATCTATAAAGACATGACCAAGTTCTGGGGAAAACTGTTTGGTATTAACTTTGCCTTAGGGGTAACCACCGGCCTGACCATGGAGTTCCAGTTCGGAACCAACTGGGCATATTACTCGCATTATGTCGGTGATATTTTCGGTGCACCGCTGGCGATTGAAGGTTTGATGGCCTTCTTCCTTGAATCGACATTTATTGGCTTGTTCTTCTTTGGTTGGGATCGTCTGTCCAAAGTGCAACATCTGGCCGTAACCTGGCTGGTGGCTTTAGGCTCGAACATGTCCGCACTCTGGATTCTGGTCGCCAATGGCTGGATGCAAAACCCGGTCGGTTCGGCATTTAACTATGAAACCATGCGTATGGAAATGGTGGACTTTGCTGCACTGATTTTTAACCCGGTCGCTCAGGTTAAATTTGTGCATACCGTATCTGCCGGTTATGTCACAGGTGCTATTTTTGTACTGGCTATTTCAAGTTACTACATGCTGAAAAAACGTGACCTACCTTTTGCACGCCGTTCTTTTGCCATTGCAGCCATCTTCGGGCTTGCTTCTACACTTTCAGTGATTTTACTGGGTGATGAATCAGGTTATGAGCTGGGCGATGTACAAAAAACTAAACTAGCAGCAATTGAAGCCGAATGGGATACTCACCCTGCGCCTGCGCCATTTACTTTGTTTGGTATCCCGAATAAGGAAACCATGACTACAGATTATGCAGTGAAAATTCCTTATGTGATGGGTCTGATTGCTACACGCTCTACGACTGAACAAGTCACAGGTATTAAAGACCTGCTGGTTCAGCATGAAGCGCGTATCCGCAATGGTATGGTGGCATATTCGCAACTGGAAAAATTACGTGCTGGTGATCAGTCTCCAGAACTGAAAACTGCTTTTGAAGAAAGCCAAAAAGACTTAGGCTACGGTCTGCTACTGAAGAAATACACGCCAAATGTCGTTGATGCCTCTGATGAGCAAATCAAAGCAGCTGCTAAAGACACTATTCCACACGTACCAAGCCTGTTCTGGGCCTTCCGTGCCATGGTGGCTTCCGGCTTCCTGATGTTGCTTTTATTTGCACTGGCAACTTTTGCGGTAGCCAAACGTAATGCAGAAAACAAACCATGGTTATTGAAATTTGCTTTATTTGCACTGCCTTTACCTTGGGTTGCTGCGCAAACCGGCTGGTATGTAGCAGAAGTAGGTCGTCAACCTTGGACTATTGGTGAGGTATTACCGACGCATCTTTCAGCATCAAGCTTAAGCACAGGTGATGTCTGGGGTTCAATCCTTGCATTGGCAGCATTCTATACCGTGTTACTGATTATCGAGATGTATCTGATGATCAAGTTCTCACGTCTTGGCCCAAGCTCACTGCATACCGGTAAATACCATTTTGAAAAGCTTGCAACTGCAGAGAAGGCAAATGAGGAGACTCACGCATGATCGAATATGAATTATTAAAAATCATTTGGTGGGTGCTGGTCGGCGTATTGCTGATTGGCTTTGCCCTCACCGATGGCTTCGATATGGGCTCCATGGCGATCATGCCATTTGTGGGCAAAAATGATAGCGAGCGCCGTGCAGCGATCAATACCATTGCCCCGCATTGGGACGGTAACCAAGTCTGGTTTATTACTGCCGGCGGTGCTTTGTTCGCTGCCTGGCCAATGGTCTATGCAACCGCCTTCTCTGGCATGTACTGGGCACTGTTGCTGGTACTGTTTGCCCTATTCCTGCGTCCGGTCGGTTTTGACTATCGCTCAAAACTGGAAAATACCAAATGGCGCAATTCATGGGACTGGGGTCTAGCCATTGGTGGTGCAGTGCCTGCATTGGTCTTCGGTGTGGCATTCGGCAACATGTTCCTGGGTGTACCATTTACTTTAGATGAAACTGTACGTTCTACTTATACTGGTAGCTTCTTTGCCCTGCTGAATCCGTTTGCGATTGTCTGTGGTCTGGTCAGTTTATCGATGCTGTGTGCACATGGTGGTGCATGGTTAATGCTGCGTACTGATGGTGACCTACGCCAACGTTCTGCCAAAGCAACACAAATCATGGGACTAGTGTATTTAGCAACTTTCCTGGCAGCCGGTGCATGGTTGTATTTTGGTGGCATTCAGGGCTATACCTTAGTTACACCTTTTGATACCAATGGTGTTGCCAACCCGCTGGCCAAAGAAGTATTGACCAATGCCAATCTAGGCTGGATGAATAACTACTCGACGTATCCAATCACAATGGCTGCTCCAATTGCCGGCATTTTGGGTGGCTTGATCATTGTCTTGGCAGCTAGTAAAAACAAAGCAGGCTTGAGCTTTCTGGGTTCATCTCTGGCTGTCATCGGTGCCATCCTGACTGCTGGTTTTGCCCTGTTTCCTTTCCTGATGCCTTCAAGCATTAACCCGGTTGCAAGTCTGACCATGTGGGATGCGGTATCCAGTAAAAATACCTTAACCGTTATGACCGTTGCTGCCTGTATCTTTGTTCCATTGATCCTCATCTATACCACTTGGTGTTATTACAAGATGTGGGGCGTGATCACCAACAAACACATTGAAGATAATTCACATAGCCTGTACTAAGGGCTGTGTCTTAAGGAGAGACAACTATGTGGTATTTTGCTTGGATTCTGGGTGTACTGATGGCCTGTTTTGCCAGTGTGATTGCTGCCATTTACATGGAACAACACCAAGACCTGGATGAGGAATAAAACATGACCGAAGCTGCGCTTGAGAAAACCGTTGTAGACAAGAAACCAAACAAATTTGCGATGATGATTTCCTGCCTCCTGGCTTTTCCTCTCGCAGCCGTGTTATTGGTTCATCCTTCTGCAATGCTGGATGCCAACGGTGAATATAGCCATAGTGCCATGATGTATATCATGATTGGCATTTCTGGAGGCTTTGTCTATGGTGTGGGCTTTATGCCGCGCCACTGGTTCTGGAAATGGCTGTTTAGTCCATTTTTAGCCTGGCCTTTAATGATCTGGGGCTATTACACCTGGTTTCTCAGTTAAAGTATGAAATTAAAAAAGCTCTCACTTGAGGGCTTTTTTATATCGTTTATCAATTTTTGCTTTTTGTTCTACTATTATATCACTTTGCATTTGGAAGCAATTTCTATATTGAGCATGAATGTAATGAAGATACTTTTCTTTACCCGCATGTCTTAACAACATTTGTAAAGCCGGAATAAGTCCGACTTTTAGAATAATTTATCGATGGGTATGGATCGACATCACAATGCCCATCCCGGCCAGCATGGAAATCACCGCCGTTCCACCATAACTCATCAGCGGCAATGGATCTCCGGTCACAGGTAAAATCCCGCTCACCATGCCGGAGTTTAAAAATACAAAGAAGAAGAAAGTCAGTCCCATGGCTCCAGCATATAAACGGCCAAAGTTATGAAAGCTGTTTAAACCAATCATCAGACAGCGAATAATAATGGCAGTGAATAAACTAAACAGCAGGAAAACGCCGATAAAACCGAATTCTTCGGCATAAGTCGACATAATAAAGTCAGTATGATGTTCAGGCAGATAACCTAAATGTGATTGGGTACCTTCGGTATAGCCTTTGCCCGTGGAACCACCTGAACCAATCGCAATTTTGGACTGGATGATATTCCAGCCTGCACCCAAGGCATCCGATTCCGGATCAAATAACGTGGTAATACGTTTTTTTTGATACTCTTGTAGCACGAACATCCATGCAGCCGGAGCTGCCACAGCTACCGCCGCTGCTGCACCACCAATCAGACGCCACGACATCCCACTTAAAAATAGAACAAAAATACCAGGAATTACCAAGCCAATGTTCAAGTCAGGCTGAAGTGCCACCAAAACAAATGGTACGCCCAATAGAATCAAAGCCCCGACAATATGCAAAAATTTGGGAGGAAATGGCTTACGTGCAAAATACCATGCCATCATCAAAGGCATGGCAAATTTCATCACCTCACTCGGTTGCATGCTTCCCACCCCTGGCAAGGTAATCCAGCGGGTTGCACCCAAACGTTTTTCACCAATCACAAAGACCAGAAGCAGCATGAAGATCCCGAAGGCATACAGGTATGGACTAATCGCCTGATAGACTTTCGGTGGAATCTGCGCACAGATAAACAGCAGCACAAAACCAATTCCAAAACTGATCGCCTGACGCACCACCATGCCAGAGTCTTCGGATGTCGCGCTATACACCACCATTAAACCCAGGATTGCATTGAGAACTAGAAAGCACAATAACCAGGGATCAAGGTGCAACTTGGTCCATCGAGATGAATCTTGCGGGTTAATACTACGTCCATCACGCAAAGAGTGACGTAAAAACCGATACTGCTGTGAAGGTATCATTGGCCAAAAGGTGAAAAAGAATGATGGCAAAATTATAAGTGAAAGCTATAGCGAATAGATCGCTATAGCCAGATTTATTCTGCTTTTATTTAAATATTATTTGAATATATTTTTAAGCCTGAGCCTGTAAAATCAGCTTGGCCAGTTCCAGATCGTCCGGATAGGTAATTTTAATATTATCGGAACGCCCTTGTACTACACTCACCTGTTCGCCGATATGTTCCAGCGCACTGGCTTCATCAGTAATCGTAGCACCATCTTGCAAAGCCTGCTCAATCGCCCGTTTCAACACACCTAGCTTGGCCATTTGTGGTGTTTGTGCCTGCCATAGCATTGAGCGATCCACTGTTTCCTCAATATCAAAATTGCTTACTACACGCTTAAGTGTATCTCTTACTGGAATCGCCAGAATCGCAGCCTGATCATTTGTAATCGCCGTATTGACTAACTGTTGCAGACAATCCAGACCGACACAGGGACGCGCCGCGTCATGTACCAGCACCCACTCATCTTCAGAAGCGATTTGAGATAAATACGTGAGTGCATTTAACACGGAATTCACCCGCTCGGCACCGCCCAGACAGAAATGGGCTTTCTCTTGACTGGAAAATGGCAGCATTTTTGCGACGTTGTCCTGTTCACCAATCGCCAGGACATAACCCGCCAAAGGCAGTTGATTCAGACGAGCCACCGTATGTTCAAGAACAGTTCGCTCTTGAATCATCTGATATTGTTTCAGTTCTGTTTTGGAGAAACGGCTACCGGAACCTGCAGCTGGAAGAATGACCCAAAGTTTAGGGTGTGGTTGGTGCTTCAGCTGACTCATTGGTTCGCAGGTCTACTTTAGAATTAGGATTAAGATAGATCGGTTTATATTGAGTACTGATCGTGCTCATTTGAATAAAAGTTTCGCGTGGCTTAATCAGACCAAGATCTAAACGCGCATGTTCTTCGATGGCTTCAATACCATTCTTCAAATCATAAACTTCTGCTGCCAGAACGCGATTACGCTCTTTTAGCTCATCATTCAATTCCATTTGTTGTTGGATTTTCTGGGTCAGTTGCTGATGATCATGATAACCACCTTCACCAAACCAGTATAAATATTGAAACCCTGCGATCAAAATGATCGCAAGGCCCAACAGTACTTTACTCGCAGTCGAGTCGAATACATTTAACATTGACATAAGTCGCTTAGTTCAAACCTTTGAACTCAGCTTTACCGCGATATGCAGCATTAGTCAATTCTTCAATACGAAGTAATTGATTATATTTCGCTACACGGTCAGAACGGCAAAGTGAACCAGTCTTGATTTGACCCGCTGCTGTACCTACTGCAAGATCAGCAATCGTTGAATCTTCAGTTTCGCCTGAACGGTGTGAAATTACAGTAGAGTAACCATTTTCTTTTGCAAGATAGATCGCATCTAAAGTTTCAGTCAAGGTACCGATCTGGTTGTATTTAATCAGAATCGAGTTACCCACTTTTTCGTTGATACCACGTTGCAGGATTTTCGGATTCGTTACGAACAAGTCGTCACCAACCAACTGGATCTTGTCGCCAAGAATAGAAGTCAGGTAAGACCAGCCTTCCCAGTCAGATTCGTCCAAACCATCTTCAATCGAGATAATTGGGTACTGGTTTACCAGACCTGCTAAATAGTCAGAGAACTGGTTGCTTGTGAACGCTTTGTTGCCTTCGCCCGCAAGAATATATTGACCATTTTTGTAGAATTCTGAAGATGCACAATCCAGCGCAAGCATGATGTCAGAACCTGCTTTGTAACCAGTTTGACCAATTGCTTCAAGAATAACTGTGATTGCTTCTTCGTTTGAACGTAAGTTCGGCGCAAAACCACCTTCATCACCTACCGCAGTGTTTAAACCTTTTTTGTTTAAAACTGATTTAAGTGAATGGAAGATTTCAGCACCGGCACGTAGCGCTTCAGAGAATGAAGTGAAGCCTACTGGCTCAATCATAAATTCTTGAATATCGACGTTGTTGTCTGCATGTGAACCACCATTGATGATGTTCATCATTGGTACAGGCATAGTTAGAATCGTTTGACCGCGAAGATCTGCGATGTATTGGAAAAGAGGAATTTTCTTTTCTTCAGCAGCAGCGCGAGCAGCAGCCAAAGACACTGCCAAAGTTGCGTTTGCACCTAGTTTTTCTTTGTTTTCAGTACCGTCAAGCGCGATCATCGTGTTATCGATGTCTTTTTGTTCGAATACTGATTTACCGACCAAAGCGTCACGGATTAACGTATTTACGTTATTTACCGCAGTTTTAACGCCTTTACCTAAGTAACGCGCTTTATCGCCATCACGAAGTTCTAAAGCTTCACGAGAACCAGTTGAAGCACCAGATGGTGCACATGCACGGCCAACTACGCCAGATGCTAAGATTACGTCTGCTTCGATGGTAGGGTTACCACGAGAGTCCAAAATTTCACGTGCACGAATGTCAACGATTTGGCTCATGAACTATTCCTCAGTTGATTAATATGAGCTGCCTATACGGCAGCGCAAGAGTGATAAACTCAGTGTGTATCTAACTTTTCGAAACCTTTGACCAAGGTATCCAATTCTTTTAGCTGTGCCAGGAAAGGCTCAAGCTGAGACATGCGCAGCGCACATGGACCATCACACTTGGCTTTTTCCGGATCTGGGTGTGCCTCTAAGAACAAACCAGCAAGACCCGTTGCCATACCCGCACGCGCAAGCGTTGTAATTTGCGCACGACGACCACCGGCAGAATCTGCACGGCCGCCTGGGGTTTGTAAGGCATGGGTCACATCAAAGAATACCGGGACATTCATTTCTTTCATGATGTCGAAGCCCAGCATGTCTACAACCAGATTGTTATAGCCAAATGCAGAACCGCGTTCACAAATGATCAGCTTGTCATTTCCGGCTTCCAGACACTTATGCAAAATATGGCGCATTTCGTGCGGAGCCAGGAACTGGGCTTTTTTGATGTTGATGATCGCATCCGTTTTTGCCATGGCTTCAACAAGATCCGTCTGACGGCTTAAGAAAGCTGGCAATTGAATAATGTCTGCCACTTCTGCAACAGGAGCCGCTTGGTACGGCTCATGCACATCGGTGATGATCGGCACATTAAAGTGTTTTTTAATGTCAGCTAACCACTCGAGACCTTTTTCCAGGCCTGGGCCACGGAAAGAGTTCAGGCTTGAACGGTTGGCTTTATCAAAGCTGGCTTTGAACACATAAGGAATGTCCAAACGTGTGCAGATATCGACATAAGTCTCCGCGATTTCAAAAGCCAGGTCTTTAGATTCAAGTACATTCATTCCGCCGAATAATACAAATGGCAAATGATTTGCCATTTGTATATCGCCCAAACGTACAATTTTTTGTGGTTTTAATTGCGACATTTAAACTTCCCTAGTTGTGTCCTACGCACCGATTATTTGGTTTTTTGGTACTGCTTTTTCGCAGCATCAATGAAACCTGCAAACAATGGGTGACCATCACGTGGCGAGCTGGTAAATTCCGGGTGGAATTGTACTGCAATAAACCAAGGATGTGCAGGAATTTCAACAGTTTCTACCAGATGCTGTACCGGAGAATAACCAGAAATCTTCATGCCTTTTTCTTCCAGCACTGGGATATAACGGTTGTTCATCTCGTAACGGTGACGATGGCGCTCGATGATTTCTTCAGAACCATAAACTTCTGCAGTTTTAGTCCCTGCAACCAGTTCAGATTTTTGCGCGCCAAGACGCATCGTACCACCCAGATCAGAATCAGCAGAACGTTGCTGAACTTCACCACGCTCATCTAACCATTCAGTAATTAAACCAATTAATGGAGATTTGGTTGAACGGTTAAATTCAGTCGAAGTCGCGTCTGCAATACCAGCAACATTACGTGCGTATTCGATCACAGCCAACTGCATACCCAAGCAAATACCGAGGAACGGCACACCGTTCTCACGTGCGAATTGAATCGCCTTCATTTTGCCTTCAGTACCGCGCTCACCGAAACCACCAGGAACCAGAATCGCATCAGCATCTTTCAATACTTCTGCTACATCTTGGCTTTCAAGCTCTTCAGCGTTTACGTAGTCAATCTGAACTTTCACACGGTTTTGAATACCCGCATGTAGAAGTGCTTCGTTGACAGACTTGTATGCATCTGGAAGTTCAACGTATTTACCGACCATTGCAACACGTACGGTGTATTCAGGGTTTAGTAAGGCTTCTACCACGTTATCCCAATCTGTTAAGTCAGCTTCAGGAAGATCGTTATAACCAAAACGCTCACAGATTAAATCGTCAACATTTTGTTCGTAGAATGTACGTGGAATCTGGTAGATTGAACGTGCGTCTTTACATACCACAACGGCACGTGCTTCAACGTTGGTAAATAATGCAATCTTACGCGTCGTATCTGCATCTACATCGTATTCTGTACGGCAGATGAGAATGTCTGGCTGAATACCAATCGACAGGAGTTCTTTAACAGAGTGCTGTGTTGGTTTGGTTTTTAATTCTGCTGCAGACTTAATGTATGGGAGTAACGTTAAGTGCATTAACATGGTACGTTTATGACCAAGTTCCACCATTAACTGACGTACAGATTCCATGAATGGGAGAGATTCAATGTCACCTACAGTACCGCCGATCTCTACGATCGCAACGTCATAACCTTCGCCTGCACGAAGTACACGCTCTTTGATATTATCAGTAATGTGTGGAATAACTTGCACAGTACCACCCAGGTAGTCACCACGGCGTTCTTTATTGAGAACATCCTGGTAAACACGACCTGATGTGAAGTTATTCAGTTTGGTCATTTTCGCACGACGCAAGAAACGTTCGTAGTAACCCAAGTCTAAGTCTGTTTCAGCACCATCTTCTGTAACAAAAACTTCACCATGCTGGAATGGGCTCATTGTCCCTGGATCGACATTAATGTATGGATCCATTTTTACCATGGTCACTTTTAAACCACGAGCTTCTAAAAGTGCAGCAACAGAAGCAGCTGAAATACCTTTACCTAGTGATGAAACTACACCACCAGTAACGAAAATAAAATGGGTCATTGGGTTTCTCGTACAATCGAGCCTAAATCGGCCTGCAATGTTGCGCAATTTTACTTTACCTTGTACCTAGAAAGCAAAGTCAATCCGCATCAATTCAAAGAACAATAAACAATTGACTATTCTAACAGCAATTCCTATAAAAAATTACAGTAAGTTCATATGATTTCTATCTTGCATTTTGCTGCTATAATAGTGTATCCCCTCCACACTTTTATGTTTGATGCAATGATGATGAAGAAACTTTTAATCTCCACCCTAATCCTGACTGGCCTGACATTAACTGCGTGTGTAAAAAAAGAAGCACCAAAAGAAGAAGAGCAAGTAGAAGTTACTCCAGCATCTGAAATCTCGACTCCAGAACCAACGCAATTTGAACCGCTTGAGCCTGTAGAGCCAACGGTAATTGAAGAAGAAGTAGCGCCAACGGTTGAAATTCAACGTGAGCAAACTGAAAATACCACGACTGAAATCCGTCGTGAAATCAAAAAGCCAGAAACCACTGAGCCGACACCAGTACCTGAAACCAGCGAAGAACCTGTATCAAAGCCTGCTGAGACCACACCTAAAACCAATTCAAATCCAGAAAACAAGTCTGAGGATGATGCGGTTGCTGACGCGATTGCCGCAGCGATGCCAGCACTTGACTGATTACAGGATCATTCATCAAAAAACCCAGCAGATGCTGGGTTTTTTATTGGGATTTTTTAAGCGGATACTGTTGCCGGTGCACGAGATAAGTGAATCAAATAGTCTGCCATTAGTCGGGTAGCCCAAGATTCGGTTTGCATCAAGCCCTGATAAAAGCCGCAATGACTGCCTTTTTTGGTGGTAATCACCATAATATTAGACATCGCCCGAATTTTTTCTTTATAAGGTTCTAAATTTCGGATGTGACACACCGGATCATCCTCCGCATTTAGAATCATCAGCGGAATTTTGATACTTTCAAACACATAAATCGGATTGGTTGCCTGGGTATAACTGGCATAATCCGTAAATCCAGCCAGTTCAAAATAGAGTTTTTCAAATTCGGACAGATCTTTAACTTCTAATAACTGTTTCCAGCTTGGGCAGACCTGCCAGGTTTCTTGATAAGGATGAATAAAGCGCTTAATCAGTTTTTTGGCCATGACTTTACTGTAAAACGGATGCACATTGGCAAAACCGGTTTCAGTGTTATAGCCAGGACATAAAGCAAAAGCTGCTTTGAGTGGGGTTTGTTCACCCTCTTCACCCAGATAACGCACCAACAATCCCGTACCCGCAGAAGAGCCAACTCCATAGAGATCGGATTGAGGAAATCTGTCCTGTATATACAAGAGTTGTTCACGCAAATCCTGAGTTGAACCAAACAGGTTCATTTTAGGCACAGGCATGGGTAAGTCTGCGTGACCACGGCGTAAACACAATGCCACACGCCAACCGGTATGTTTATGCAGATCACGAACCAGTTCACGCATCGATTCAGGAGAACCGGTAATGGTATGGAGTAAGACAATCGTTGGCGTATTTGCCGGAAGATCCAGTCCATACCAGGCAATACCGGTAATGCCGCCATCTGACATTTTCAGCTGTTCAAGCGCATCATATTTCAGCTTAATGGTACGTTTTTTAATTAAATCGAAATACAGAATATGTGCATGTGCATTGGCTAACCAAGGCGTAGGACGATATTTTTGTTGCAACTGCGGTAAGCGTTCAATGAGTCCTGAAAATACACCATTCGGATTGTAATACAGGGTCGGCTGATCTGCTCCGCTGAAACGATCCAGATATTCACTGGAAAGCTGACCCAATTTTTTAAGCAACATTTTCATCTGTCATCCCCCTCTAGTTGTACTAGCTGTGATTTACAAATTTCATGCCGACTTGAATCAATAGTTAGAATTAAGTTTTAGCTTGGAATGATTGCATCCGCTGGCCCATCTGTACAGCCAAGGCTTCAAGTCCGGACTTAGGTCGGATCATGACTTCAAAATCAATCATCTGACCCTCTTCATTAAACTGAATCATGTCAACTCCCTTTAGTTTTTTATCGCCCACATTGGCAGAAAACTCAAGTACGACATTGTTACCATCTTCACTTATAAATTCACGGTGATAAGTGAAGTTTTCAAAGACTTGAATGACATTGGTCAAAATAAAAAATACCACCTGTTTTCCAGGATAAGGCTGAAACGCTACGGGTGAACGAAATACCACTTCTTCAGCAAGTAGTTCATTCAAGATCGACATATCACGGGTTTCTAGCATTTCATGCCAGCGTACAATGGATTTTCTGGTATTTTCGACGGTCATTTTGGATTCCTTTTTTTGATATTTTTTAATATAAAGCTTAAATACTTCTTTCTTTTAATTGACAGGATTCCCCCTTTATTAAAGGTGAGAAGCACTGCTTCGCAAGGAGGGATTCTTTCTTACAAATCCTCTCGCTAACCCTCTCCTTTAATAAAGGAGAGGGGGAAAAGCAGATTTTAATTTTCAGATCACCGCCGCCAATTCAGCACCCTGACGGATGGCACGTTTGGCATCCAGCTCACCCGCTTCTTTCGCTCCACCAATCAGATGCACATTTTTACCAGCCGCTTTTAGCTCATCAAACATGGCGGTATAAGACTCCTGACCGGCACAAATAATCACGTGATCGACTTCTAGCACAGCAGGCTTGTCATTCACGACAATATGCAAGCCCTGATCATCAATTTTTTCATAATTGGCGCCCGCAATCATTTTTACGTCACGGTGTTTTAAACCGGTACGATGAATCCAGCCTGTGGTTTTACCCAAACTCGCGCCGACTGAAGCAGCTTTACGTTGCAATAAATAAATTTCACGTTGCGGTTTTTCTACATTTGCAGCTTTTAAGCCACCGACATTTTCATAGTCAGTATCAATACCCCATTCATCATAGAATTTTTCCGGATTGATACTGCCACTTTCCCCTTCATGGCTCAGGAATTCGGCTGTATCAAAACCAATACCACCTGCACCAATAATGGCAACTCGCTGACCCACTGGCTTACGTTCTTTCAAAACGTCCAAATAAGACAGTACTTTTGCATGATCAATACCTGGAATCTCAAGCTGACGCGGTGTCACGCCTGTTGCGACCACAATGTCATCAAAGTTTGACTGAGCCAGTTCTTCCAGGCTCGCCTTATGATTCAGCTGTAATTTGATACGTGGCTGCAATTCAATCTGGCGCTTGAAGTAGCGCAAGGTTTCATAAAACTCTTCCTTGCCCGGAATGGTCTTGGCAATATTAAACTGCCCACCGATCTGAGCAGCGGCTTCAAATACCGTCACCTGATGACCGCGATTTGCCGCATAGACAGCAAAACTTAAACCTGCAGGACCCGCGCCAATCACGGCAATATTTTTTGCCACATTGGTTTCTTTAAAAATGAGCTCTGTTTCATAGCAGGCACGTGGATTGACCAGACAGGTGGCAATTTTCATTGAGAAAATATGATCCAGACAGGCCTGATTACAACCGATACAGGTATTGATCTCATCGCTACGACCCTGCTCTGCTTTCAGGACAAACTCTGAATCAGCCAGCATCGGACGGGCCATAGAAATCATATCAGCATCACCAGACGCCAATACATATTCAGCCATTTCCGGAGTATTGATACGGTTTGAAGTGATTAAAGGAATCTTCACTTGACCTTTCAGCTTACGCGTCACCCAAGTAAAGGCTGCACGAGGCACTTTGGTGGCAATGGTCGGAATACGCGCTTCATGCCAGCCAATGCCGGTATTGATAATGGTCGCCCCGGCTTTTTCAATTTCTTTGGCCAACTGGATGACTTCTTCCAGAGTTGAACCGCCTTCGACCAGATCCAGCATAGACAGGCGATAAATAATGATAAAGTTCTCACCGACCATTTCACGAGTACGGCGTACAATTTCAATCGGGAAACGGATGCGGTTTGCATAGCTTCCGCCCCATTCATCATCACGATGGTTGGTACGTGCAGCAATAAACTCGTTAATCAGATAGCCTTCCGAGCCCATGATTTCTACACCATCATAACCGGCATATTGAGCCAACTTGGCACAATTGGCAAAATCATCAATGGTTTGCTGTACTTCAGCCGACGTTAAAGCATGCGGCTTGACCGGATTGATTGGTGCCTGAATTGGAGATGGCGCGACATTTTCAGCCTGATAAGAATAACGTCCGGTATGCAGAATCTGCATGGCAATTTTCCCACCCGCCTCATGTACCGCCTGGGTAATGACCTTATGTTTTTCAGCTTCTTCAATTGTATCGAGTTTAGACCCCCCCTGAAAGGTCACACCATGATCATTGGGAGAAATCCCGCCGGTGACGATTAAAGCGACTCCACCTTTGGCGCGCTCTGCATAAAAAGCCGCCATCCGATCATATCCGCCGGGTGCTTCTTCAAGACCAACGTGCATGGAACCCATTAACACGCGGTTTTTAAGCGTGGTAAAACCCAAGTTCAATGGGGCAAGTAAATTCGGATATTTAGACATTTCAACTCCTGAGCGTGCGGTTAGGCTGGCTATTGTTTTAGCAACTGGTAGTTTGATCCCTCAATCTTTCCAGTTTAATGCAACTTGTTGCACTAATTTATATGCCAGAATTGATTTTTATGCAACATGTTGCATAATAATCCCGAGTCACTTTTTTGAGACGTTTATGTCTTTAGCGCATGTTTTATTGACCAGCCTGATTGAAAAACCCAGCACCGGAATCGAACTGGCCCGCCGCTTTGATCGTTCCATGGGTTTTTTCTGGAATGCCACTCATCAGCAGATTTATCGTGAGCTGAATGCCATGCTGCAAAAAGGCTGGATTTCGACGCTAGAAGAGGAAGACTCGAATAGCCGCAAAAAGACTTATCAGGTGGAACGTCTTGGCCGGAAAGAACTGGCCAACTGGATGCTGCAACAAAGCCCACCGGCACAACTACGTGAAGAACTAATGGTGCGTTTACGTGCCGAAGCCCAGCTTGGTGGCAATAACACCTTGGCAGAGCTGGAACGCCATCTGGAACTGCATAAAGAAAAACTGAAAACCTATCAGCAGATTTTTGCCAAAGACTTTGCCGAAGCGGACGAAAATGACCGTACCCTGTATATTCATAAAATGATTTTGCAACTGGGAATTGATCAGGAACTGGGCTGGATTTCCTGGCTGGAACAGGTCATTCCGCGACTCAAACAATTTGATGCAAAATAACTCTAAATACGGAGACACACATGCCCTTTTATCGCATGCCCGATGGTGAACAGCTATTTGTACGCGAATATGGTCAGGGACAGCCTGTACTGGTGCTCTCGGGACTTGGCATGCTGAGCTGGCAATGGAAAGCTTTTCTCTATCCGCATCAGAAAAATTTCTGTTTCATTATTCCAGAATGGCGCGGCTTTGGGGCTTCCAGTTGCTGTAAAATTCCGCAAGATCTCGATGCAATTTCCAGTCACTGGCTGGATGTGCGTTCAGTTCTGACCCAGCTAGAATTAGATCAAGTCATCGTCATTGCCTATTCCATGGGTGCAACCACCGCAATGCACGGCATGCATTATGACAACTTTGCCAGTCAGATTTCTGCTTATTTGCACATTGATCAGACTCCCAAAATTCCGGTCGATGATGCCTGGGATTTTGGTCTTTTTGGTCCACGTTATCAGGAATTTATCGACATCCTGCAGCAGCTCTCTGTCCTACTTACGCAATATCAGCAAGTTGAATTGATCCGTGATCTTGACGTTTCTATCCGTAAACAAATTGCCGCCCTATGGCTAAAGTTTATTCAGCTACAAAATCAACAAAAATATAGTCTGAAAGCTTTCGAATTCATTTTGAATCAACCTCGCCTGCAAAGTCTGTTAATGCCTTCCAGCCGGGTGGATTATATGGCGTGGTATATCAACAATTATTTATACCATCGTGAGGATTACCGAGAGGCATTGGCCCAGCTCAGCTGTTCGGTGACTTTCTTTAGCGGCGTACAATCCAAGCTATATCCTTTTGAAGGTCAGCGCCTGATTGCAGAAAGCCTGCCTCAGGCCAAACAGATACTTTTCAGCAAGTCTGGCCATACGCCTTTACTGAGTGAACCGCTAAAATTTGCCCGAGAACTTGGCATCTTCTTAAAAGAAAATTCACAATCTAGCGCTTCAGCTGCCTAAAGATTCAGGAGATAGAACAATGAAAAAGCTGGTGGTCTTTTCCGGTGCAGGCATGAGCGCCGAAAGTGGCATTCATACTTTTCGCGACAGTGATGGAATTTGGGAACAATACCGGATTGAAGAGGTTGCCACACCTGAAGCCTGGGCCAAAAATCCGCAACTGGTGCAACGCTTTTATAATGCCCGCCGTAAAAACATTCTGGAAGCACAGCCGAATGCCGCACATCAATTAATTGCGGATCTTGAAGATAACTTTGATGTGCATGTAATCACCCAAAATATTGATGACTTACATGAACGTGCCGGCAGCTCCAAGGTGATCCATTTACATGGCAATATTCGTCTGGCCAAAAGCTCAGGCCCCGATGCACAAAGCACGACCGAGTTTTATCCAATTGAAGGTTCTGAATTAGATTTAAATCAACACTTTTGTAAGGCAGGCTATCCGCTGCGTCCTCATGTAGTCTGGTTTGGTGAAGCCGTGCCCGCGTATGAAGAAGCTCAAGAATGTATACAGGATGCCGATATTTTCGTAGTGATTGGCACCAGCCTACAGGTTTATCCGGTCGCCGGGTTAATTCATGAGATTCCTGCGCACTGTGAGGCCTATTACATCGACCCGAAAGCCGAGCAGCAGCATTTACCTGCACATTTTCACAAGATTACCCAAAGCGCGACCGATGGCATGCAAACATTGCTAAGTTTACTTAAATCCGGGAATTAAAATTTTTTTATATGTGCATTCTCTGATTGACAGTATGCAACAATCAATTTTTAATCAGCTTATCGTTGCAAGAATGGAATTAAACCATGCTGTCTGATCTGGATGACTTTTACTGTTTCGCTCAGGTGGTGGAACATGGCGGCTTTAGTGCAGCCGAACGTGCAACCGATATTCCCAAATCCAAACTTAGCCGCCGGGTGTTTAATCTGGAAGAGCGTCTGGGTGTACGTCTGATTCAGCGCAGTTCGCGTCATTTTGCCGTCACCGATATTGGCATGAATATTTATCGGCATGCCCAAGTTATGCTGAATGCTGCACAGGCAGCGCATGATCTGGTTGACCATCTGAGTACCGAACCACGCGGAACTATTAAAGTCAGTCTGCCAGTGTCTATTGCCCAGAACGAACTGGCAAAAATTCTGCCGGATTTTTTGAAAAAATATCCTGAAATTAAAGTCCAGATGATGATCACCAATCGCCGGGTCGATATTATCAATGAAGGCTTTGATCTGGCCTTACGTGTCCGTTCCAGCCTGGATGATGACCCGAATCTGGTGATCCGCCAGTTTGAAAAAATTGAGCAGCATCTATTTGCCAGTCAAGGTTATTTAAATGAATTTGGTGAACTGAAAAACCCTGAGCAACTGGCTGAACATAAAATTCTGAGTATGGCTGAAGATCATACCGAACAGTTTCTGACCTTACAAAATGAACAGCAGGAACAGAAAAAAATCCGTGTCAGTCCCACAGTTATGGGTTCTGACTTAAATATGCTGGCCCAACTAGCCGCATCAGGCTCAGGCATCACTTTGTTGCCTGATAACGTGGTCGAGCAGTACGTGGCAAGTGGCGAACTGGTTCGGGTGCTTCCTGACTGGAAAGCACCGCATGGTATTTTCCATGTGGTTTATCCTTCACGTCGCGGCTTATTGCCCGCAGTCCGGATCTTTATTGATTATTTGGTCGCTGAATTAAATCAGCACTAAGTGATATGCTTTTGAGAAAAACTGGACAAAAAAATAGCTCATTCTTGGGGAAAAATGAGCTAGAGAAACTTTCACTACAGCATAGTGAGCGAAAAAAAGGGAACCTATGTATCTGACTCTTAGTTTAATCAGATATAAAACCCTAAACCACTGTTTAATGTAGTGTTTTGTATGTTTTCGTCAGCAAGAACGAGTGAGTTGTAATTTATGTAAGTGGATTATCTTAATAAAGATCATTCAATCAATATTTTAAATTTCCGGATACTCACCTGTGCCTTCAGGCCAAGGCGACAAGACTTCAAACCCGGTTTCAGTCACATAAACCATATGTTCCCATTGCGCAGACCAGGATTTATCCGTGGTGACCACAGTCCAGCCATCTTTCAGCTCTTTGACGCGGGCCTTGCCCATATTCACCATCGGCTCAATGGTAAACACCATGCCCGGAACCAGTTTAATGCCCTGACCCGGCTGGCCGTAATGCAGAATATTTGGCTGCTCATGATAGACCTTACCGATGCCATGACCGCAATATTCGCGCACGATGGAATAGCCTTCACGCTGTGCGACCGTTTGAATCGCATAACCAATATCACCCAGGGTCGCGCCCGGCTTCACTGCATGAATCCCGGCCACCATAGCTTCATAGGTGGTATTGACCAGTCGCTTGGCTTCTGGAGATGGCGTTCCGACATAGTACATCCGGCTGGTATCACCGAAATAACCGTCTTTAATAATGGCAACATCAATATTGATAATATCGCCATCCTGAAGAACGACTTTCGATGATGGAATGCCGTGACAAACCACTTCATTCGGTGAAATACAGGTGGTTTTGGTATAGCCATAATAGCCAATATTAGCGGGCGTCACTTTTAAGGTATTTACAATAAAATCATGACAGAGATCATCCAGATATTCAGTCGTGACACCTGGCTTGACATGCTCCCCGATCATCGCTAAAACTTCTGCAGCCAAACGCCCAGATATCCGCAGTTTTTCAACATCTTGCTCAGTTTTAAGACTTATCGCTGGAGCTCGCATATACCTATCCTCACTATGAATCCCTGAATTATAATCCCTTTTTTGCGAAATATGTCGCAGTTGTTGAGTTTCGGCACAGCAATTTTCCTTGAAATAGGACTTTTCACTGCTGCTTATTTGTACAAACAATAACTGACATATTTTGATATCAAGTGCAGATATTTTTTGAGCTTGTAAGGAAAAATATATTTTTCAGCGAATTATCAAACATATATTTCTACCAAGATTTGAATGACCGGTTATGTGATCCGCAAACTCACTAGAATCAAGGCTTCCAGCCTTAAAATAAACTCCAAAAAATTGGACATATACACTAAAATCGCTTTCTTTTGTTCTATTGATCTCCCTTTATGACAAGTCTGCGTACCCGGGATATTGTCGCCCTAGGTTTTATGACCTTTGCACTATTTATTGGTGCGGGCAACATTATCTTCCCACCGATTGTGGCTCAACAAGCCGGTGAACACGTATGGCTCGCTGCTTTAGGTTTCCTTATTACAGCAGTCGGCTTACCCGTGATTACCATTATTGCGTTGTCTCGCGTTGAAGGTTCCATTCAGGCACTAAGCTCGCCTCTTGGCAAAGCAGCCAGCATCTTGCTGACTGTAATCTGTTACTTAGCTGTTGGCCCTTTATTTGCGACGCCGCGTACCGCAACCGTTTCTTATGAAATCGGTTTTTCATCTTACTTTGGCAATGAATCTGGCAGCCTGCTCATTTACAGCATCATCTATTTTGGTGTAGTGACCATCGTGTCCTTATATCCGAACAAGATTCTGGATACTGTCGGCTATTTCCTGTCGCCACTTAAAATTATTTCTTTGATCATTTTGGGTGTAGCAGCCGTGATGATTCCTGCCAGTAATCCGCCTACAGCGATCGATAATTACGTTACCAGTCCAGTGACTGAAGGGATCGTGAATGGTTATTTAACCATGGATACTTTAGGCGCTTTAGTTTTCGGTATTGTGATTGTCAAAGCCATTACTTCACGTGGCGTAACCGATAAAAAACTGATTACCAAATATGCGGTCAATGCCGGCATTATCTCTGGTATTGGTTTAACTCTGGTGTATTTAAGTCTGTTTAAACTTGGACTAGGTAGCCATGAGATTGCACCAAATGCAGCCAATGGTGCCATTATCCTGCATGCATATGTACAACATGCTTTTGGCGATATGGGTGCTTACTTCCTGTCTGGCATGATTTTTATTGCCTGTATGGTGACTGCAATTGGTCTGACTTGTGCCTGTGCGGAGTATTTCTCCAACTTGACCAAGATTCCATACAAGATCTTTGTATTTGTTCTGGTGGGCTTCTCACTGGTGATTTCAAATTTGGGTTTAACCAAACTGATTGCTGTTTCGGTTCCAGTCTTGAGCGCGATTTATCCACCTGCAATTAGCGTCATTATGCTGAGCTTCTGTGCAAGCTTCTTCAAGAAACCAGCTCATGTGATTGCGCCAGTGACCTTGGTAGCCTTTATCTTTGGTATTTTTGACGGATTAAAAGTCGCTGGCTTTGAATTGCCTGCATTACTGCAAAACTTACCTCTATCAGAACAGAGTCTGGCCTGGTTTATCCCGTCCATGATTATATTGCTGATTACAGCTGTGATTGACCGTATTAGAAACTAAAATTTCTAGGATGTCTGAAAAATCGTATTTTTACCCAAAATCCGGTTTGAGCGCGATCAATAATTGTCAGGTTTTACCCAAACGGACATTTATTGTTTCTTAATGAGGATATCAAATCATCGCTGTAAATCTTGATACTAAGATTTTCTATAAAAGATGGTTTATAGAATTACGCTTTAATTATTTTATTTTTTATATAAATATAAACAAAACTTTGAAATTTCTAATTTTAGATACTTAATGTTGCCAACTTAAACCAAGTCCCCTTCCGAGTCATACACAGGCTTACAAAGTATTGATCAACACTACATATCTTTGGCGTAGAATTTGCATTTTCTATCTGGTCGCATTAATTAAATGATGACTACATCTTATTTCCAAAACTAACTGGAGGTGACATCTGAAAATATAATTCTTGCCTAATCAAGTGATTATGTAGTTATACGACTAAAGATGGCCATTTTGACTGTAAAAGCCTGCCACAGCAGTTGCAAAGGTCCAAATTAAACAGTACAACTATATATTCAATTCTGACTGATTAAATCTGCTTTAATCTTCAATAACATAAATAAATGGGAGGGATGGAGATGTTATCATTACATTTCAACAAGCAAGTCTTCATTGACGCTCTTAAAGCCAACAACACCAATTTGGTGACATTTATATGCACCACTTTTGCACTCATGCTGACTTTAACCGTCCATTGCTTAATTCAAGGTAATTTAAAACTTGAATACTTTGGCTATGCACTGATTGTCTCAGCTGCGTTTTTCCTATGGGCTGCCATAGACCAGAAATACCGATAAACGAATTTTAAATTAGCCCAGATGGATGATATGGCCAGTCATCCATCTGGTGAAAAAAGTGTTTTGACTTTCAAACATTCCAGCATCATTTCAGAATAACAATAAAAAGAAGATCAGAATAATCCGATAAATGCCCCATAGAGCAAGATCCCCGTCCCGCCCAATTCTGCGAGAATTAAACCCAGCATGGCGAAAGTCATCAAACTTCCAGGCAAATGAAATTTACCCAGCTGATGCGGCTGTTTAAACTGATTCGTTGTGTCTTGCAGGAAACCATGCAAAATATAAGCGGCAATCGAGAAGCTGAAAAACAGAATATTGATTAGTACGCAAATCAGATTCACCATACTCGACAACACTGAACAATAGGCCAATACTGCCAGAATTAAGGTCGCAGGTGCATAAAGCAGACTGCTGCGATGGGCAATATCGACATAATAATGTGCACGTGACTGAGGTGATTGACGAATCTGCCAATATTTCCAGACGCCGGTAAACATCCCTACCCACAAGAATATTCCACTAAAAATAATGCCTATTTTAACGGCCAGCTCAAGCTCCATTAGCTGCATAAGTTCATTCCATCTCTATTATTTTACTGACTTTTAAGTCATGTTTTCGCCAAGCTACCCTGCTAAAAATCTGTAGAGTAAAAGCTTCATCAGGACTCTAAAATTATAGTGTAACGTATGTCTGAATTTGAAACATTGACTCTGCAGTGCCAAGATGGCTATCGCTTAAGTGCACGTTTTTATGCAGCTATTTCTGAATCTAAAAAACTTCCGGTATTAGTCTGTCCGGCAACTGGCATTACCAAACAGTTTTATCATCAGTTTTGTGTCTGGTTACAAGCTCAAGGCTATGCCGTTATGGTCTTTGATTTTCGGGGGATTGGTGATTCACTACACGGCCCGTTGAAAAATTCAAAAGCCAGTATTGTGCAATGGGGTCAACTGGATATTCCGGCCGCGATTGATGCTTTATTAACGCGTACCAGTACGGAAAAGGTGACTTTACTTGGACATAGCGCCGGTGGTCAGCTTTTAGGTATTGTGCCAAATTATGATAAAGTCGCAAAAGTGGTGGCTGTCTCTGGCTCTACCGGACATGTGAAAGGACTCAAAGGCAAAACCAAGTTACTTGCGCCAGTGATGTTTAATGTCATTTTCCCACTGGCTCGCATCACTAAAGGCTATGGCCCAACTCAAGTGATTGGTATGGGTGAAAACCTGCCTAAAGATGTGGCTCGCGAATGGGCGCAGTTCTGTAGTAAACCGGGTTATGTAATCAACGCGATTGGTAAAAATATTGCACCATCCCATGATTATCATGCTCAAATCACCTGCCCTGTGACTGCAATCTGGTCATCTGATGATGAGATTGCCACCGAAGCCAATGTGAAAGATTTACTACGTTTATATCCAAACGCAAAAACCCAAATAATTGAACTTAAACCTAAAAGTTATGCCTATAAGGCCATTGGTCATATGCTGATGTTTAAAAAATCGCATCAGAATTTATGGCCGGTGATTGAGCAACAATTGGCTGTTTAAATCAGATTTAGATGGTTATTTGCAGACTGCTGTGTTCTAATACGCTTAGTTTGAGATGAGCCTCTTACAGTATATGGGCTTGACCTATATACGACTAGCCCCTAACCATGGGGCTTTTTATTGTCTGAATATTTTAAAACGTATATAAAAATGGGCTGACGATAACGCCAACCCATGTCTTTCTTTATCGAATTAAATATTATTTTGTCTCAATGTCATAAACCCAATTTCGTGCCTGTTTGTCTGTGGTCGTTTCACAAACATAATAGTCGTGATCCCATGAATTAGGATGGAAGATTTCCTTTTTGGTATAAGTGACATTTTTGCCTTTTTCGACACAGATAAAACTGTCACCTTGGTCTTTGACTTGGGTTCCATTGAGGAAACCACCAATACAGAGGAATCGAGATTGTTTTGCCATTTGGTTAGATCAACTTTTACATCACTAAAATATGTGGTGATTAAACGATTTATTGAAAATACTGTAAAGCGTAACCAAGAAAAATTCTAACCTTATCAAGAAGCAAATTTATTCAGCATTTTTTCTATGTAATAATCGTAGTTACCCAATTGCTTTGACCAAAATGTATTTTTTTCAATTGATTCTAAAAATTGGATAGGATCAATTTTCACTTCATCTTTTTCAATATAAAATTGCTCATCAACAAGTTTTTGCATAAATTCAGATTCACAATTTGATGTAATGATGACTTCATCTAAAGATACTTTTAAATGATCACCAAAATATTCATGATCAAACTCTAGTGTAGTATCAATAATCCAAGTATGAAGTACGACTTCACTTATGTCATCAAAGAACTCTTTTAAAAAATATTTTTTAATATACTCAACTTTTTTATCCAACTGATAACTAGCTTTATTCAAGGTGAAGTTTTTATATTCATAAATTTCCTGAATACTACTTCTTATATATGTAGATTTCACTTCTGCCACAATGACATGATTTCCATGAATTACTATTAAATCAATTTCACCAACATCTTTACATTCAGGAACAAGTTGAGGAAATACTTCAAAACCTAAATGATGCATTTTTTCTGCTAGAGTTAACTCAATCTGATTAGTTTCTCCCTTCAATTCAAATCTATTTTTATGTAATTTACGAAAGTAGTTGGTCATAGTAGTATTTAAATTTTGATATGCTGTAAGCCATGGAAATTGAAAAATAAAGTCATCAATCTTATAAAATGGTTTTTGTTGGAATGTAGACACATCATCATTGTCGTACAAATCACAACTCCAAAAACTTAGAATCTCATCCATTTTTTTCTTTTTTATATTATTAGAAGCCCCCTGAACCCATGAAGACATTCTTTTTATCTTCTCTTCTCTTTTAGCGAAAGTAAAAGGCATCCTATTTTCGCCAATTACAAAACCATGCATAGTAAGCTGTGTTAATGCATCTAATTTATCTTCAGAATTAGGTAAAAAACGCATAAATTTTTCAATATGATCCTTTAAATAATGTGCTTGTGATAAAGTCATGGTAATCATTGTTTCAAAAGCATTGAGCTTTTGGTTATTGATACTGAATTCTGTAATCCCATAAACTTGGGCTAACTGCTCTTGAATACCAAAGGCTTTTGACAATGCAATTGCATTAGCTTCTAAATTATCACCTGTATTTATGATGCTATAAATTGCGTCAGATTTTAGTAATTTTTCAGCCCCTACACCTAACCAATAACTTATCAATAAAGCATTTTTCTCCGACCAATTATCCTTTTTCTCTTTTGTATTGGTATAAATCAATTCTGAGTTGTTGAGCTTGTAATTTACTTGCTTATCAAAACAGAATGACTCTAATACATTTCTTTTATAGTTAAGGATCTCAATTTTGATAGCTACAAGCTTTTTATAAAACTCATACTGATCTTGAAGAAGTACACTCATACCCTCACCAATCAAGAAAGGCATTAACTTATTTGTCAATGCCAATGCTAGCGATTGTTCTGTTAATTTTTTAGTATTTTTTCTAGAAGTTTTGACAATATGATCAAATGCTTTCCAAACCGTTTCTGCTGAGTTATTTTCAGTACTATCAAATTGATAAGGTAAATGTGCAAAATAATCTTGATTAGGAATTAAATACTGATAAGCGTATAAACTGCCAAAAGCCATAGCAGTAATTTGACCAACGTTGATTGTATTTTTTATCTCTTCATAAATTTCCAATCGATGCTTATATTGTGATTGTAAATGTTTTACAGTCTGAAAAAATATATGCAGTGCGTCGATTTGTATTTCTTGATCAATTTCTTTTAAAACATTCCAAGAATTATGATCTGATTGTAGGATTAACCCAGACTGACGTACCGCTAAAATAAAGCTTTGAACATCTAGTTTTAAATAATTTACACAGACATTTTTATCAACACCCCCAAATCGCAAATATTGGCTCAAAGCTAAAATGTAGTTTTCACTTTGAACTTCATCAACTGTAAGTAACTTAATAAAATTTGATTGCCAAAACATATCAAACTTATTTTTGAATAATCCTATCTTAGGTTGTGTACTTTTATATAAAAGTTCTTTAACAATTTTTTCTTTAGCTTTTTCCACACTAAGTTCTAAAGCTAAATGTTCAAATTTTTCTTCGTAATAATTTTTCATAAAAAAATAAGGGCTGATTACTCAGCCCTTATCTTATACCGCTTATTGCTTAATTAACAAAGAATTAAGTCAACTGAGCAGCAGCAATTTTCTTCGTATCAACGTCTTTAGCGGCGTTAGTATATTCGCTCATCTTGTCGAAGCTTAAGTATTGATAGATGTCAGCTGACATGCTGTCAATTTGAGCTGCGTACTGTTGGTATTCTTCTGGAGAAGGCAATTTACCCAATACAGCAGCAACAGAAGCAAGTTCAGCAGAAGCCAGGTAAACGTTAGCACCTTGACCTAAACGGTTCGGGAAGTTACGCGTAGAAGTCGATACACAAGTCGTGTTCGGAGCTACACGTGCTTGGTTACCCATACATAATGAACAACCTGGCATTTCAGTACGCGCGCCAGCTTTACCATAAATGTTATAGAAACCTTCTTCCATCAACTGATGCTCGTCCATACGCGTAGGTGGAGCAATCCACAAACGAGTTGACAACGCACCACCTGGAACTTTCTCAAGTAACTTACCAGTCGCACGGAAGTGACCGATGTTCGTCATACAAGAACCAACGAATACTTCGTCAATTTTCGCGCCTTGAACATCAGAAAGAAGTTTCGCATCATCTGGATCGTTCGGGCAGCAAAGAATAGGTTCTTTGATGTCTGCAAGATCGATTTCATACACTTTCGTGTATTCAGCGTCAGCATCCGCTTTGATCAGGCTTGGGTTAGCCAACCATTTTTCCATGTTCTCAACACGACGAGCCATAGTACGCGCATCGCCATAACCTTCAGAAATCATCCACTTCAACATGGTGATGTTTGAACGAAGGTATTCAGCAACTTTCTCTTCAGAAAGCGTGATAGAACAACCAGCAGCAGAACGTTCAGCAGAAGCATCAGAAAGCTCGAATGCTTGCTCAACAGTCAGGTCAGTTTCCATTTCTGTTAAGTCGATCTCAAGGATACGACCAGAGAAGATGTTTTTCTTACCTTTCTTCTCTACAGTTAGGTCGCCTTCCTTAATTGCGTAGTAAGGAATTGCATGTACAAGGTCACGTAGCGTGATACCAGGCTGCATTTTACCCTTGAACTTCACAAGTACAGATTCAGGCATATCAAGAGGCATAACACCAGTTGCTGCAGCGAACGCTACAAGACCAGAACCCGCCGGGAATGAAATACCGATTGGGAAACGAGTATGCGAGTCACCACCAGTACCAACGGTATCTGGAAGAAGCATACGGTTTAACCAAGAGTGAATAATACCGTCACCTGGGCGTAAAGACACACCACCACGGTTCATGATGAAATCAGGAAGCGAGTGTTGCATTTGAACGTCAACTGGTTTTGGATACGCAGCTGTATGACAGAAAGATTGCATAACAAGGTCAGCAGAGAAACCTAGGCAAGCCAAGTCTTTCAATTCGTCACGAGTCATTGGACCTGTTGTATCTTGCGAACCAACAGTGGTCATCTTAGGTTCACAGTAAGTACCTGGAAGTACACCTTGACCTTCAGGAAGACCACAAGCGCGACCAACCATCTTCTGAGCTTGAGTGAAACCTTTGCCAGTTGCAGCAGGTTGAACCGGAGTACGGAA
Source organism: Acinetobacter sp. NPDC052428 (assembly GCF_044547685.1). Classification (GTDB taxonomy): domain Bacteria; phylum Pseudomonadota; class Gammaproteobacteria; order Pseudomonadales; family Moraxellaceae; genus Acinetobacter; species Acinetobacter lwoffii_G. The sequence continues at coordinate 148,835 of NZ_JBIUAT010000004.1, read as the reverse complement.
CATTGTAGATACTGGAAGACCTAAAGCTTCACGAGCCTTAGTCGTCAAACCACGACCAACGATCAGGTTAATACGACCGCCAGCACGTACTTCGTCTAGAAGAACTGGAGTTTTAAGTTCAGCTTCAGCGATTTGCGCGCCGTCTTTGAACGCAGTTACTTTAGCAGCAGCGTGATCGATCTTAAGAACGATTTCGTCGCCCATGTTCATGTTGGCAACATCGATCTCGATCGGTAATGCACCCGCATCTTCCATGGTGTTGAAGAAAATCGGAGCAATTTTAGAACCTAGGCAGTAACCACCGTCTTTTTTGTTCGGGATGTGCGGGATGTCGTCACCGAAGAACCAAAGTACAGAGTTAGTTGCAGATTTACGAGATGAACCTGTACCAACAACGTCACCCACGTAAGCAACCTGGTTGCCTTTCGCGATCAGTTCTTTAATCTGGTTAAGTGGACCCACTTCACCAGGAACTTCTGGATTGATTCCGTCACGTACGTTTTTCAACATTGCATTTGCGTGCAATGGAATGTCTGGACGGCTCCAAGCGTCTTGTGCAGGTGACAAGTCGTCAGTGTTGGTTTCGCCAGTTACTTTGAAAACAGTCAGTTTGATTTCTTCAGGAACGTCTTTACGGCTAGTGAACCATTCAGCGTCAGCCCAAGACTGCATAACTGCTTGAGCATTTGCGTTACCAGCTTTTGCTTTATCAGCAACGTCATGGAATGCATCAAATACAAGAAGCGTTTTTTTCAATGCTTCAGCTGCAAGTTCAGCAAGCTCAGCATTGTCTAAAAGTTCAACTAAAGGAGCTACGTTGTAACCACCAAGCATAGTACCTAGTAAATAAACAGCACGTTCTTTAGAAACGAGTGGAGAGGTTGCTTCGCCTTTTGCCAATGCAGCTAAGAACGCAGCTTTTACATATGCAGCTTGGTCAACACCTGCTGGTACACGGTTTTCAAGCAAATCTACCAAGTATGCTTCTTCACCAGCTGGCGGGTTTTTTAGTAGTTCAACTAATGCAGCTGTTTGGACATCGTCAAGTGGCTTCGGTGGGACTCCGAGTGCGGCACGTTCTTCAACGTGTTGGCGGTAAGCTTCTAGCACAGTGTTATTCCTCTTTTTTAAAAAATTACTTATGAATTCCTGCTTATTCCAAGCTTCATAAATAATATGGACTCCGAAATTTTACTAAATTTCCAGTTAAAAGTTAATGCAACTCAAGTGTTTCTTCGTGATGCTCGTTATTTTATAACTAAATGATGCTCTTAATGATTATTCCATAATCAGTTCCAGCTTACACCACACAAAACAAGCCCATGAATAGGCCCTTTTAACTGAATTTAATGCATAAAAAAGGCAACCCTGATGTTGCCTGATTTGAAGTTAAAAAGATACTCCACCTTAGTGTACAGTGGTCGAGTTTAAATACTGCTGATATGAGTCTCGGCAGCCTTGGAATTTCACCACGCATTCATCTTCATAGGTAGTACTGTGATTATTGCTGGCAAAGGAAATGTCCACCTGATAAAGCTTTTTATCTTGTTCTAGCATCTTCTTTAAAACAAATTTGTCACCGACGCTGAGTACATAGCGACTGCCGCCAATAATGACCAAACCCTCTTCATCTTCCAGCAGCAGATCAGAATGATGCAAATATCTTACGACTTCCATATTGCGCTCCTCCTCGGTTAGTTGGAGTTAAATTCATTATTCAATATAAAGATAAGTATTTCTATATTTTAGATTTAGAAATTGTCACAAAGTGTACATTTCGCTTAGGCTATTTTATTATTCAGTCTTTTGAAGATGCGTATGTTTAAATACATTTAATGGGAAATATTAGTTGGAAATTTTATCCAGATATAAAAAAACCGTCCTTTAGAACGGTTTGTAATCTGGTAATTCATCATGCGGTGTCGCAATACACTTTGCAGTAAATTCAGCGCGGACTTTTTCACGGGCTGCTTTTACATCAGCCTTAATCTCTTCGGCTGGAATTGCATAAACTTCATCAATAATATTCCGGATAAAACCTTTAGTGGTTTCGTCGTCGATCTTGTTAGCATGCTCGATTGCTTTTTCTTTCTCAATCGCATTCTGACGATCCAGCATAATGGTACGCGCCGCATTTCCGACACTTCGACAATAACCTTGCCACTGCTCTTCAGGGGTTAACGGTTTCTTCTCGGCACAACCGGCCAGCGCCAGCATAAACGATAAAGCCAATAACTTTTTCATGAATTTCTCCTTCCGAGGGGCAATATAAAAGATCGGGGAAGATTTGTCATTTCAAAATGCCAGTTGTATGGAATTAAAAAAAGCCCACTCATGGGCTTTTTCATTTTATGTGATTAACCGCATGAAGCTTGAATAATCTTTTTGCTTACAGGATCTACGGTGACAGTCACTCGTTCTTCACGATAATCCATCGTCACCGCTTGACCCGGTTCGACCATACGTACAATTTGTGCCTTGGTTTTCTGCTTGATTTGCGCTTCAGTCAAATTGGACTGACCGACCAATTCCGCTGCCTGATCAGCAATACATTTAGGTTGATTCATGTGCAGTAATTCCCACTCCTCGACCACCTGACCATTCTTTAAATGGCAATATCCGACCTGACCATTGCTTTCAGTACGAATTTCAAGCTTGCCACCCTGATTGACACAATAAGCGCTTGCAGGATTCGCTGAACCTATTTTAGGAGCTTCCGTCTTAGATTGCGGCGTGGTAGTACATGCGCTTAAAGCGACAGCCAGCAAACCGAACAGCATTGTTTTTTTCATGAGAGCCTATTCTTCTTTAATAATTCTTCACCAATTTAGCATATTTCCTTGTCCTCGCCAGACACAAGTCTGTGTACATTTTTAACTGTACTTTTTCATTAAAAAATGGAAATAAGACCTTTGGAAATTAAGGACTTCAACGCTATAACTTCTTTCAATGAACAAGAAAAACAGAAGAGAAGAACCTCTACAAAATACGAAAATTCCGGATGAATAGTCTGAACCAAGTAATTATGCACCTCAATAGCATTGCATTGTCATTACATCAATCAAATATGACTTCACTTTTAGATTTGTGATCTGTGCTGGATTGATTTAATATTTGATTGAATTTTAAACTTTCTATTGGCATGACAGACGATCCTCAACTCTCCCTCAAGGAATATCTTGCTACGGTTCAGGAAGTGGTCAAACTCACTTTCGATACACCAGTATGGGTCAAAGCCGAGATTCGTAATCTAAGTATTAAAGCTGGCCATTATTATCTGGAGCTGGCAGAAAAAGAAGTCGATAGTGATCAGGTCATTGCCAGTTGCCGAGCAACCATCTGGAAATTTAGTGCCCAGAAAATTGTCACGCAGTTTGAACGTGAAAGCGGGATTGAGCTGAGTCGTGATTTGAAAGTGCTGATTAAAGTCAAAGCTAATTTCGATCCGCAGTATGGTTTTTCTTTAAATATCGTTGAAATTGATTCAGGCTATACCTTAGGAGATATTGCCCGGCGTTATCAGCAGATTGTTGAGCGCTTGACGACTGAAGGACTGATTCAACGCAATAAAAACTTGCCCAGCCCTTTTGACCTGAACCGGATTCTGGTGATTGCTCCCGAAAATGCAGCAGGCCTGGGAGATTTCAAAAAAGATGCCGATGCACTACAGCGTGCGCAGGTGTGTGAGTTTGTCTATCACAGTGCGACTTTTCAGGGAAATACCGCCCCGCAAAGTATTATGTACAGTCTGGCACAAGCGCTCAAACAATGGGCTCAGACCTATAACACTGCCCCGGATCTGATTGTGATTATACGAGGGGGTGGCGCAGTCAATGATCTGGCTTATTTGAATGATTATGATCTGGCTGCCCTGCTTTGCAAGCGTTCGGTGCCGGTATGGGTCGGCATCGGGCATGAAAAAGACCGTACCATTCTGGATGAGATTGCGCATCGCTCCTTTGATACTCCGAGTAAAGTCATTGCAGGAATCCGCAATCATATCTTTGAACTAACCCAGGATGTCCTGAATTATCTACAGCGGATTCAGCGTTTATCTCAGCAACAGATTCAGGCTTATCAAAATCAGAATGATCAATTTTTGAAACTGATTCAAAGTCTGGCCAATAACCAGATTATGGATGCGCTGCAACGTCTGCAACAGATCAAGGCCAATACTGCCAGTCTGGCCCAACAGCATACCCTGCTCATCAATCAACAGCTCGATGCCCTGATGCGGGAAACGCTACTACAAAATCCTAAACATGTTTTATCCAAGGGTTATGCCATCGTGCGCCAGCAAGAACATATGGTTGCCTCTATTCAACAGATTCAGTCCAGCGATCTGGTTGAAGTCGAATTACATGACGGCATTTTTTCAGCACAACTTATACAGGTACTTCCTCATGAATCATGATACTTTGAGCTTCCAACAAGGCTATGACATCTTGAAAAAGAATGCGGAACTGCTCGAATCTCAGCAAGAACCGGATATTGATAACTTGATGAAAATCGTGGAAGAATCCATGACTGCCTATAAAGCTTGCAAGGCCCGGGTTGAAGCGGTTCAAACTGCTTTAAATGAGACGTTTAACGATTAATTGCACCCCATTTTAAATATCTTATTAGGCTATTTTGCTAGATTGAATTGACATAAAAGCTCTCATGAATGAGGGCTTTTTTATTAAGTGAAAAAAAATCATTTCAATGAATAATTAAATTTTCTAGATGGGGTTTTTGATAAATCCGCTCAATTCTAAATGGGAAAAATTGTATTTTCATTCTCATCCACCAGACGATAAAAAAGCCCAATATTAAATTGGGCTTTTTATTACTCTTCAACTTCTATCGGATCACCGTCTTCAGGGCGAATATGACGCGTCCCATCATCCGCAGGATCAACACTAGAACCATCTTTGGTAATAGCATTGTACATTTCATCCTCTTTCTTATCATCGATAAATTCTTCATCTTCGAAATCTTGAGGTTCACTATCGTTGTCGAAGTTTAAAGGCTTTTCTTCATCTATCATGGCGATCCATCACTTATTTAACTAATAAAATATCATGCTCAAATATTTGAAAGATTCATTCAATAGTCAACGATGATCATTTGTGTAACTGAATAAACACAATAGTAATTGGAACTTTACTTTTCCATAGATAAAAAAATGCCTCCTTAGGGAAGGAGGCTGAAATTGGAAAGAAACTACAGCGATAGAATCTATGCATGCATTATATATAAACTTATAATTTATACATTAGCATAATATTACATTAATTTTTCAATTAAAAAGCCCACTTACTTTTTCAAATAAGCGGGCTAGTGCTGTAGTCATTTTCTTCATATTATTTGCGTTTTCTTGTTTTCGCAAAACGAATATAGCACTGTGAATTTACCAATAAAGTATAGAGAGTATTAATAAACTGTTTTCTTACATTTGCTTTAAGTTACTTTTCGTTCAATAAGCTATACATATTAAAAAAGCCCATCTTTCGATAGGTCTTCCCCTTTTCACTTTTGCGCTGATTCAGGTATGTTGTCAAAGTGAGTAACGACTAGAGAATAAGCAAGCTATTGATAAAAATATATAAATAGACCATTAGTATAAAAAAAACTATGCTTGTTAAATTGATTGACGATTTTAACCTTCAACGACACCTTATAGCTGACTTAATTTGCTAGACATATAAGTTAAAAATAACGTCTTATCCTGAAAATCAGGCATTTCAAACACCCAAAAAATGTAATTTTTAGATCTCAATTTAAGTTTTACATTCACGGCCTTTACTTGAATTATTACATCCTCATGCTGCATTTCTGCGAATAATTCTAAAATCAGCGCAAAGAATCTCAGTTTGTTGACTGTGTTGTATTTTGTTGGTTTATATATTCTCAAGGCTTCAGAATATATAAGCTCGCACCATTCATTTCCATCTTCATCATCCATTAGCTCTCATTTAATTATTTAAAATAGATCACGAGGTAGGTTTATAACATGGTGGCTATAATTAAACTGCTTTTAATCTGAATATTAGAATTATAAATTTTTAGAAAATAAAAAAGCCCATCTTCCGATGAGCCTTTTTGGAAAATATATCGTGAAGAACTAAGCTGCAAATTCTTGCAGTACAAATCGTTTTACACTTTCATCAAAGTTAGGTTTTGAAAGAGCAAGCTTGCCATTTTTCATAGTTTTATAACAATAACTCGCTGCTACTCCCATACCAACCAAAGTCAACAACTTCATTGCTCACCTCTTTACTGGGAAGATTTGAATATAAAGTTATCATTCAAATTTGTAGTTTTCCAACTCAGTTTCGATTGTTTTCTGTACTACATGTTAATGAATGTATGAATAATAAATGAAAACCTGCCGCATGATGCGTTTGCTTAAAGTCCTTCAACTAGTGGTTAATTTGCGTATCTATCCAGTTAAGGAAATTTTCCTTATTACTGAATTCTGGCATAGACCCTAAATTTATAGTCTCTTTAGCCCCAAATTTTCCAGCGACAGTATTCGGTGCTTGAACTCTGAAATCCAGAGGATCACTTTCATGTAGAGTTCTAAAATATTCTACCGCTTTATCAAATTCACTTTTATCCTTAAAACCTGGTCGTTCCTTTAAAAAGTCATAAACTTGTTCTAGAGCTGATAGATAATTATTTTTAGGCATTCTGTTTTCTCTAAAATGATGAGTTTTATGATGAAGACCTATTTTGAATGAATAATGATAAGAATATTCCCTTATTTCTTAGAGTTTATGTAAATCATGATGATTTGAGAGTTAAATCCAAATTCTGGAATAACCTGATAAAAAAATGAGCGTAAACATACACTCATTTTTACTACATTTTCTAGTGCATGCTTAACTGACTGGCATTGCTTTAAAATAAGGCCTGTTTTTTTGAACTAAGTGCAAATGCCGGCTGCTCTATCAGCAAAGATTAGATGCACTTTAAATGCGCCAGTTTAAGGTTCAAGCCTAATTAACGCTATGAATATCAAGTTCATCATTGGTGGTCAATACAACAGAAGCCAAAATTGGGATGCCCAAAATGAAAGGTACAGCGAAAATCCATAGAACTACGGTTACGTCCGGTTTAAAGAAAAATTGAATGGCTAATGCAGTCAAAATAAGTACAGAAAATAGAATCGCAGCAAAACGGATGATAAATTTAGTCGACATGCGAAGATGCTCTTATTCGTGAAATCGTATTTTCAATATACACCTATTTTTATTATGGGTTTATTGATTTTCAGTCTGTTATTGCATGTTTTAATTGATTTTCTATATGTGATAGCTGACTTATGCGACGAGCAGTTTTCTTCAGCATAAAAGCTAACCCTAAATTCTTTCTCTACTCGCGATTTATTGTCGTATATGTATAGAGATTGGATTCAGACATCAATGCTTCTGCTGGCCTATAAATCAATCTACTTTATAGCCAATAAAATCTTTGTCCTGTCTCATCATAAAAAAGCCCTAAAATTTTAGGGCTTTTTTATTCGGATTAGAATCGCCAGTTATAGAACAAGTCAATCGCACGTTCTAAAGACTGACTCGCTTCTAAATACAGACGCTGATTTACCTGATAACGTAAAGTCAGCTTATTCACCGGTGTAAACACGCCGACTCCATAACGAAGATATAAATCAGGCGTAATATAACCAGTCACAGAAACCTGGGTATCATCTCCTGTACCTTGGGCATCCAGAGCTAGACCAGTTAAGCCAAAACTGCGCCCGATCTGGTTGGTCAGTGCGCGGGTGCTACCCAAGCCCAGACTGATCCCCGCAGCAGCGATCGTATTATTTACATCAGATCTAAATCCTTCAGCCTGGCTTAAACCAGATACACCTTCATTGACACGACCGGTAATCAAGGCATTCAAGGCTTCCTGTTCTGACAAGCCCGCATCATTATAAATCTGAATACTGGGACTCGATGCAGTCCCTGTTACGCGCACTCCCACTGTACTACCCTGAACCGATTTATTGGCATCAATGTCCAGTGTCGGATTGGTGAGTTCACCATTAAAACGTGCGATAGCACGATTCAGGTCCAGACTTTGGCCATAGGCTTCGATTTTTACTCGTTGTGATACCCCGATTGCACCATTGGCACGCATTGCAGTTTCCAGACCACGCTGTGACAGATTGACTCGACCTAAGAGTGGAATACGACTGTCAAAGCCTTGGAAAATCACCTGGTTCCCTAAAGAAACAGCGACATCTGCCCGGATATCCCAAGGACGTGCCGACTTCAAGATCGCCAGCTGATCATCACCTTCACGTACGACCCGTACATCTGAAGATAAACCGACTACAGGTTCTGAGGCTTCAGGCATTGAAATCAGCGCACGCGGTACATCAACTGTGCCACTCAGACTCAGTTTTTTATTAAATGGATACATGTCCAGAGTCAAATCAGGTGTCACCACAGCAGTAATTAATGGGGCCTGACGAATCAGCAAATTGTCCCCTTGCAGTTTTAACTGCACCCGCGGATCACCTTTCCAGTCCACAGAACCGGTTAATTTGCCCACACCACGACCACTGTTAAATGCACCATTGATGCTGGCAGAATTTTGACGTATGGATGAATAAAGTTGTACGTTGGTCAAGTTCACCGGCAAGGAGATCATGCTGATCGAAGCATCTTTGACCCGAACCTCACCTTCAAGCAAAGGATCCGTTAAAGTTCCGCTAATTTTTCCGGCATAAGATAAAATCCCGTCCAGATTACGGATGTCCTGAATAAATGGTTTAAAGACCTTGAGCTGCACCTGGTTAAAGGCAATTTCGCCACGCATCGGTTTACTGTCACGATATGGATCAATGATGACATTGGCATAGCCGGTTCCAATATCCGGTGTTTTAACGTCCAGCCGAAGCTGCAAGCCATCTGCCACGCTTTTTGCCACCAGACCGACTTCATCATATTTCAGTGTAGAACCCAAATAATCTGGATCTTCAGAAGATAAGCCCACCACACCATTACGCGTCACCAGACGCGCGTCGATTTTAGGTTTGGCGCCTTGTGCCCAAGCAGCCTTGGCATAACCATTGACTTTACCCGTCAACGCCAATCCATCAGGCAGGAATGCACTGAAGTCTTCCAGATCAAGGTTTTGGGTAATAAAAGAGGCACTGCCACGAGTTTTGTTGACCCGAATCGGCTGGTCAAAACACAACTGGCTTTGCTGACTCATCCAGCAATGAGCACCGATGAACAGATCGGATTGAGCACTGTTATAAATCACTGCTGCATTTTGACGCTGCACCAGACGGGCACGTAAAGAGTCGAAATCACCTTTTTGAATCTGACCCAGCCAGTTATTTTGGGCATTAAAGCCACCGGCGAGCTGCACAAAGAATTTTGACAGGCGGTTTTCTGCCTGCACTTTGAGAATGTGTGCAGCCCGGGTACCGGCCAGTGAGATCTCACCACGTACAATCTCGCGTGAACCGCTACGCAGGCGATCCATTGTTGCGGTCAATAAAGTTGGTGTGCTTTGCGATGTTGGCAACTGTCCGCGAACACGAACTTTCTGCACACTAAACAGGTTTTTAAAGGCAAAATTGTCGATAGATAGGTTAGCCGAAGCCTGTAAACGTGGCTGCGCCTGCATATTGATATAGCCTTGCGCACGACCTCTTAAGCCCGGATATAGCTCATACAATGCCGGTGCATTTACCTTCAGTTGCAGGTTCTGCGCATTACCGGTTGCCTGAATCTGGTTGCTGGCATAAGACAGGAACAGGTTATTGGCTTCAAACTGCTGTGGTACAAAACCGCGCTGGTTTGAATTAATGATGACCGATAAATTACCTGTGCCACGTACCGGTTTATTATTCAGCATACCGGCCAGGTTTAAGCGTTGAATCTGAATACGTTTTAAGGCATCTGACCACACCCCTTGGGTTTGCACATTGCCTGACAATTCGCCTGTCAGTTTGGCATTAAAATATTGCGGCTTAAAGCGGATTAAGGATGCATTGATATCCCAGCCAATCCCATTCGCCAGATTAACCAGACCGCTGGCATTAATCTTGCCAGCCACACCATCATGACGGAATTCATTTATCTTCAACATTTCTGGAGTGCCTGAAACGCGCAGTTTCAGCATACCCTGACTGGCTTTAAGCTGGCTGGCATTTAAAGCACCATCATAATTGACCGCATAACCTTTAAATCCGCCACCCGCTTTTTCATTATGGAATAACAAGGCAATGGTGCTGTTTCCGGTCAAACGTACAGTTTCATTTTGCTCCGCCAGTCGTCCGGTCAGGTCGACACTGTTCAGTTTAATAATCTGCTGATTCGGTTGCGCATAACCATTGGCTTTAACCTGGCCATTCAAACGATCTACCGGTGAAGCTGCGGCAATACTTTGGGTATTCAAATTTTTGGCATTTAATACCGCGGTCCATTTTAACTGACGTTTTTCCTGTGGCAGTTCAATCCGTGCATTGCCGCTTAAGCTGCCTGCTGCATTGGCGCTGTAATTAAAGCTCGGCACATTCAGGATATTCTTGTTCAGATTGAGCTTGGCTTGGTACATGCCTGCAGGTAGAAGTCCTTCTTCATGCTGCTCGACTTTAGTGGCCACATGAATATTCTGCTGCCCTTCGACCAATGCCAATTTGACATCGCCAGACTGACTGCTGAGCCAGCCCACATAAGGTACGGCGCGATCAATATTTTTCCAGGCAACATCCAGCAGCATCGGTTGTACTTTATTGCCTTTGACCGGATTTTGGTCCAGCTTCAGATTCCAGCTTTCATAACGGTCGAAATCAACCAGTCCGGTAAGGTGCAAGCCATTTTCCAGGTTACCCGCAGAAGCAATATTCGCATCCAGACTTGGCGGCAAGAAATCTTGTACGACTTGCGGAATACGCTCGTGCTTGGGATCAATCCCGTTCAAACGCCCAGCCAGATCCCAGCTGACCCGGTCTTTCCAGCCTACTGTCCCGGCAAGGCTAACTGCACCTTTCATCAACTGACCATTCAGATCGGTAATATTCAGCTGATTGACCAGATCGGTATACATCACTGCACTATACTGACCTTGCGGAATATTTTCCCCAATCAGGTCAGTCTGGACGTTCAGGTCCAGACGCTTGATATCGCCATTAAACTCGGCAATGCCGTCTTTGGTAAACAGTTTCTGTTCGGCCAGAATAGGCCAGTGATAATCCTTGAACTTCAACTCGCCGCGCATTGGTACCTGAGGACGCATCGGATGCACGATAACCCAACCCGTTAATAAATCAGGCGTATTGGTTGCTACGCCAGCCTGAATCGTGTCCAGTGTTCCGCGTGCCCGCACCTGAATATCATGAATATTCAGGCTGTCTCTTAAGGAAGGCAGATTAACGATGCCCGTGGCATCTAGCGGATATTTGCCTTCAAACTGCATTTTACCCCTGGCTTCACGTACCGACAGATAGCCCATATCCATCCGGGAATCTTCAAAATTTAATTCGGTGCCGGACCAGAGTGCCTCATTTAATTCGATATTATAAAAATCGACTGCATTGGTCTGGGTTTTAATCACCAGATGATCCAGCAGTAAATGGTCAACGCGCAAAATAAAAGGCAAACGGATGGCATTAAACTTGAACGGTTCGCCTGTTGAAGGTCGCTTGTTAATAATTTGCAGATTAAGGACATCGGCTTCAGTCAGATGAATTTCTTTTTTGACAATCGCGCGCCAACCAAGTTTTACATCAGCACGATCAATTTTGACATCGACCGGTTTCAGGCTGACCAGCACATTTTTAAGAATAATCCCGCGCCATAAATTACCGCCTTCATATTCATATTGAATAATTTGCTGGCGTTCTAGCACTTGATCCAGCAGGAATTTACTGCCTTGATTGGTCGAAAATAGTAGAGCCAGCACAGACAGCAGAAAAATCAGCGAAAAAAGCACCGATAATAGGATGCTTCTGAATATACGGCGCTTTTTCGGCACAACGCTATCTTGTGGTTCTTGTTCTGGCTGTGGTTGGTTCTCGACCATGATCTACCCAAATAACTATTTTTTAAAATGATGTTTTATAACTGCGATCCAATAAAGAAATGTAAACGAATCGGATAATTGTCATCAGACAGTCCAGTCGCAACATCTATACGTATTGGCCCAATCGGTGAAGCCCAACGTACACCCACACCCGCGCCATATTCGGTCGGATTACTGAATTCTTTATTATAGGCATTTCCGGCATCTGCAAAGACCGCAGCACGCCAGCCTTCCTTAAACTGATAATTATATTCTAATGAAGCCACGCCCAAGGCCTGCCCGCCCACTTTAAAGCCGTCAATTTCCGGAGAAAGGCTCTTGTAGTCAAAACCGCGGATACTCTGGTCACCACCGGTGAAATATCTCAGGTTATACGGTACTTTGGCAAAATCTTGAGTAAAAATATAACCCGCGTCGGCACGCCCAACAAACTGATGGTCTGCATTTTCACCCAATGAATAGATAAAACGCCAGCCCGCATTCACAATGGCCATATCTGCATCAGAGAGTAAAGCCTCACTGCCCAGTTCAATCTTATAGGTCTGTTTGAAGCCTTTGGTTGGGTTGACCCGACGATCGCTCTCGGTACGTGAGACTTCATAACCGACTAATAGGGATTGCTGCTCATCTTCGGTATTAAAGCGAAAAGCTTCAGGAATCTGGTTAAAGTCAACAGAACCATCCTGCTTCAAGCGATCCAGACGATAACGTGCGCCGAAAGTCCGTTGCCAGCTACCACGTGGATTTTTGATAATCCGGTCTGCACCTAAGACTGCCGATTCAATCAACAGGCCTTCACCCTGTGCGACACCTTCACGCTCTTCACGCTCATACCCCCCCACAATACTGACATAGTCATTCAGCGGATGGTGATAGGGAATGTTATAACGTCCATCAATGGATTGGCGGATACCTGATAGCTCCATGTTGGCATCAAACGAATGTCCACGCTTGTTCACAATGGCACGGCGATATTGACCACGTAAACGGATATCGGTATCTGTGCCATAACCCAGACCCACTTCAGCACTATTTAAACGGTCTGCATTTAAAGTCACAATCACTGGAATCTTTTTCTCTTCCCGTGCCTGTACTTTTAAACGGTCCTGTTCATTCTCTTTGGTTTGCTGCTCAACCCGTAAAGTTCTTAAATTTGCGCTTTCCTGATCGCGGCTACCGGCAAACTGGTCTTCATCCACGACATTCTGGGTCACTTCCTGAGAAGAGGATACCGAGCGAGCTGGTTGCATCGTAGCAGCCTGATCTTCACTCCGTTTCTGTTCTTCAATCAGGCTTTGAATATCGGGTGCCAGTTCCAGCTCTTTATCAAGCGGATCAGGGCGAATCGCATCCACCAATGTATAATTAAAATAGCGTGAGTTGGTCAGGTTGTTGGCCAGGCTATTGACCCGCCAGAAGGTATAATCTGCACCATCTGTCCAGGTGACCAGACTTTCCAGTACGTCTCGATCCAGCGGAAATTCCTTTTCAGGATCGCTCATTCTGAACTCGACATTGCCTAATTTATAACGTTCACCCGTTTCGAAACGCAGATTCACATCGGCGGTATTTTGTGGCTGGGCAACCTTTACATCATGCAGACGCCAGAATGAATCAAAATAACCGTTGTTATTGGCTGCAGTAGTAATGCGTGTCTTGGTTCTTTCATAATTGCCATGATTGAAAATATCGCCTTCTTCCTGTTCAGGTAAAAGACTGATGACCTGGAATTGGGGCTGTTCCGCACCCTCTCCAGTAAATTCAATATTTTGAGTGCTGATCAGCACAGGTTCATTCGGGGTCACAAAAACCCGAACCCGACTGTCAGAGATTTTTTCAAACCTGAACTGAGCATTATAATAACCCACTGCCTGCGCTGCCTGTCTGGACAAGGTACGTAATTGCGGCAACGCTGAATTAAAGTCTCCAAAAGACTCTTGGGTAAAACTGGATAATTTGGCTTTGACATTATTTCTTAAATTCAGATGGCCTTCAGGCACATCTTTACGATTCAGCATACCGTTGCTTTGCGCCACACCTTGCCCATTCATGATCACCACATCTGCACTAATGCGAGGAACTCTTGCGGTCATGATCTGACGTGGAGGACGGATTTTATAAAATAGCCGTTTGAACAGATTCGGACGTTTATCATCCTCAGCAACCAACTGACCCGGCACTTCTGGCAAGGTCAATCCGGCTTCATTATTTTGTACAATAATCTGGCTGTCTGCCTGAATCGATTGCATCAATTGATCGACATTGACCGGCGCCTGATTAATTTCCAGCAGTTCTTGCTGACTAATATCGGCCACCACCGTTTCGCTGGTCTGAGTATTGCGATAGTTTTGTGCTTCCTGTTTGGCTTGCTCAGCTACCTGATAAATTTCATTGGCCATGTTCTGATCAATGGTCTGTACTGGCAGATCGTCCAGATCATCAAATTCGATCGGCGTAAATTCACTCAGACCAGATCCTGCATTTTGCTGTTGCTCCAGCATCGACATGCTGTCAACTGGAACGTCAGGCTCCAAGGCTTCTTCAATTTTTTCTTCCGCTTCCGTTTCGGACGTGGCCGCACCCTGACGAATCGCTTCTTTAGATAGCTCGTCCACCATTTCTGCCTGAGAAATGGCCACGGGCGTTTCGGGCTGTTCGGTTTGTGCCATGCTCTGATGGGATAACATCATAAAAAAGATGCTCATACAAAGCTGCATACCACTATGCTGTGGTATGAGAGGCCCCATACTGCGATTTAGCATCGTTTTTTTAAAATTTTTCTTTGCAGGCATAGCAAACTCTAAACGAATACATTCTTTAATTGATTATTTGACCGAAAAATATAAGCTAAGGAGCTTAATTAATTGGTTTTTACCTTTACATGGCTGAAAGTATCTTACATGATTTTTCTCAATGTTTACGCATAACTGACATTTCTTAATAAAACTTAATGTAGCACGGCCTATATGAACAAAAATGAACATTTGTTAGCTTCTCGGCGCTTTTTACCGATGTTTCTGACGCAGTTTTTTGGTGCATTAAACGATAATGTATTTAAACAGGCGTTACTGCTGGTTATCACTTATGGCTGGATTCAACAGCAAACGGCCAGCATCAGCACATTGAATAATCTGGCGGCTTTACTATTTATTCTGCCTTATTTTATTTTTTCAGCCACTGCCGGTCAGATTGCCGACAAATACGAACGTTCACAGCTGATTCGCTATCTCAAGCTTCTGGAAATTATCATCATGTTGCTGGGAACTATCGGTTTCCTGCTGGGCAATTTATGGATTCTGTTATTTGCCTTATTCCTGATGGGCACCCAGTCCACTTTCTTTGGCCCGATCAAATATGCCATTTTACCTGAAGTCCTAAAACCGAATGAACTGATGTCCGGCAATGCCCTGTTCCAGTCCGGAACTTCTCTGGCAATCCTGTTCGGTATGATTCTGGGCGGTGCAGTTATTGCAGCTTCCGCCGGCAACCTCATCTGGATCAGTTTAACCATCATCAGCATCGCCTTGATTGGTTATATATCCAGTCGCTATATCCTGAAACAAAGCATTCCCGCACCTGAGCTGCAAGTCGACTGGAATTTTTTTCGCACCAGCTTGCTGACCTTGAAATATGCCAAAGGCTTACCTTTAGTTTTTACCATTTTACTGGGCAATTCATGGTACTGGTTTTATGGTGCAACCTATCTGACCCAGATTCCTCAGCTGACGTTACAAAATCTGCATGCATCTGAAAATGTCGCCAGCTTGCTCTTAACGTTTTTTTCTGTCGGCATTGGCTTGGGTTCATATCTATGCCGGAAAATAGGCGGCAGCCAGGTCAATATCAAGATGGTGCCTTTTGGCGCGATCGGTCTGGTGATCTTTGCCCTATATCTGGCCGCGAGTCTGGCCTTCGTTCCGGAACGTACAGGTGCATTAATCGGCCTGGCAGATGTCTTTCAGCAAGGCTGGAGCTATTACCATGTGATGCTGGCTGTCACCTTACTCGGAATTAGCGGCGGTTTTTATATCGTACCGCTGTATGCCATGATGCAGGCGCATTCTCCCCGCTCACATCGTGCGCGTGTGGTTGCAGCAAATAACATTCTGAATGCCGTTTTCATGGTATCTTCTGCTATATTCTCGATTATTATTTTAAGTGTTTTAGAGCTTGATCTTAAAATACTTTTTTGTATTACCGCAGTGTTAAGCGGTCTGTTTACCCTATGGCTACTTTTCCGCCTGAAACCAATGATCAAAACTGCAAAAGCACCCTTGGAGGATTAATTCATGCGTCAATATACAGGTCTCGATAAACTGATTCATTCTTTTGACCAGGCATTACGCAGTCTAGTCCCGGGCACGACTTCGGCACAACGTGAAAATCCGGCCCAACCGGTCGAAACGCAGTTAACGGTCAGTGATGCACGTCATGTGGCAGGTTTAATGCGGGTCAATCATAGTGGTGAAGTCTGTGCACAGGCGCTGTACCACGGTCAGGCGATGACGGCGAAACTCCCGAATGTACGTCGTGAAATGGAACAGGCGGCAATTGAAGAACAGGATCATCTAGCTTGGTGTGAAGACCGCTTAAAAGAACTGGATAGCCATACCAGTCTGCTCAATCCGGTCTGGTACGGTCTTTCCTTTGGTATGGGTGCAATTGCCGGAATCGCAGGCGACAAATACAGTCTGGGTTTTGTGGCTGAAACAGAACGTCAAGTCAGCATGCATTTACAGCATCATATTAGCCAGTTACCACCGCAGGATGAACGTTCTCGCCGTATTCTGGAACAGATGAATGAAGATGAATTGCATCATCGGGATACAGCGTTAAACGCCGGTGGCGTAGACTTGCCTGTTCCGGTAAAAATGACCATGACGGCCATTTCCAAATTGATGACCAAAACCAGTTATTTTATTTGAATAAGATGGTTTTAGTTTGAGCCCACTCATGTGTGGGCTTTTTAAAACATCTCAAATCCTGATCTAAATTAACCGGTTAAAACTATGTGATCATGCCTCAAGATCACCTCATAAAATAATAGAGGTTCCTCGTCTTATACTTTCAATACTTCTTGTTCATTTCAGAAAGTAGGTCTAACTGGATTTCCTGGATTTGCACCAACCGTTCCCATTGATGCAGCAGCAGATGATCTAATTTTTCATGTAAATGCTGAATTTCCAGTTCAGCTTTTAAGTTGATCTGATAATCATTTTGCGAACGTAAGCGGTCTTTTGCTTCCTGTCTGTTCTGGCTCATCATAATAATAGGTGCCTGAATCGCCGCAAGACAGGAAAGGATTAAATTCAATAGAATAAATGGATAAGGGTCTGCAGGCTGAGTCACCATCACCACAGTATTTATCGTAATCCATAGACCTAGAAAAATTGCAAAACAGATCAGAAAGACCCAGCTTCCACCAAAAGTTGCAACTTTATCGGCCAGCCTTTCACCCAAGGTCCACTTTTGCTCTAATTCCGTTTCCACATTTTTGGTGATCAGTTCATGCTGATGCATGCTATGAATCACTTCGACCTCAAGATCTGTGACCTCACCCTTTTCCAAACTTAATAATGAATGTACATACTGCATGCGATAGCGGGTTAGATCTGTCTGACAAATATAATCTTGCGGCGTCCAGACTGGAATATCCTTGCCAATCTCTTCAGTAATGACTTTTCTGACCGTTCCCATCGGAGTAAGATCTTTCAGAAGAAAGTGCTTGCCGCACACCAAACATTTATGGCTCTCATTTTTTTCTTTCATGATAATTCTCTTTTTAAACCAGCTCACTCAGCTATAATTTTTATATAATTGTTTTTATTAAATAAATTTGATCCCTTGGATATCAATTATATATCAAGTCCGTCTGGTCTTTTGAATAAATGAATTTCACCTCGGTTTTATTTTGGATTGATAAAATACTTAACCAAGCGCACTATGATCTGATCATTCAAGGTAATTTTCAGATCGATTCAATCCTACTATCTATACATGACTTAAATTTACTATAATCATAATGATAATAAAAAAGGGCTTCATTGTGCGCCATTCATACCATCTTGAAAAACATTATATCGAACGTGCGGGCTGGCTTCGTGCAGCTGTACTGGGGGCAAATGACGGGATTATTTCGGTCACCAGTCTGGTGGTGGGTATCGCAGCCAGTGGAGCATCCACTGAAATTTTATTGGTAACCTGTGTTGCCGGATTGATTTCTGGCGCCGCATCAATGGCAGCTGGTGAATATATTTCAGTAAAATCCCAGCAAGATATTGAAACCAATGATCTACTCATGGAAGAGCGCGAACTGCAACGCCATCCCACCCATGAATTAAATGAGCTCAAAACGATTTATATACAACGAGGTCTGGAACCCGCTTTGGCACAACAGGTCGCTGAACAGTTGACCGACCATAATGCCTTGGATGCCCATGCCCGGGATGAAATTGGTATTTCAGCACATACCTCGGCTCAGCCCTTTCTCGCTGCATTTTCTTCGGCTATGGCATTTACGGTAGGTTCATTATTTCCTTTAATTTCAATCATGATTCTACCGGAACACTATCTGGATAAAGGCGTCATGCTGATTGGCGTTTTAAGTTTGGGGATGATGGGTGCACTGGCAAGCTATGCCGGTGGAGTAAGTGTATGGAGAGGTGCAGTCCGGGTGATGCTGTGGGGAATTATCGCCATGTTATTCAGTGCGTGGATCGGATCATTATTTAATGTGTCTGTTGCCTAAATATATGTTTATTTTTTTAGTTAGACACAGAATAGGATTGAGCGGTTCTTCTATCAACATCATTGAAAAATGTTTTTTCAAAAGACTAGCAGCTCTAACAAAATTTGAGTTTAATTAATATATGTTCGGTTTTAATTTAGACGCTTAAAACCAAAGATATATGCCTGAGAGGTACTGTTATGGAAACTACGATCATTCTTGCCATCTTGGCGATCATTATCGTATTGCTGATCATTTTTTATAACAAGAAAAAGTGAAAGGGCGATGATGCATTTTTACTGCTTTGAGGGTTTTTACTGATCTTAAAATAAATTCCAGAGCTTTAAATCAATCAAATATTAATTCCCTGTCGGAAAACCATGAAATCCCCATTGGATCACATAAAGGATCCCAAGGATTAAAATCACCGAAACCACAATTTCCAATATTTTCATTTTTAAATGATTCCTAAAATCTACCTGAGCCATCTTATCTGAATTTTTCTTTTCATATAAAAACAAAAAACTGCATCATAAAAAAGCCTGATCTTGTTTGATCAGGCTGGTTAACCATTCGTACTAGATAAATTGTATTAGCAGAAAATCATGTGATTCGATTTAAATCAGCTGTTCAACTCTTGGGAAACAATGTAACTCATGCTCGAATACAGGGTCTTGCCAGATATCAAACATGGGAACTTTTACATCCAAAGCCAGGGGCAATTTTTTTTCATTAAACTGCATATCTCGAAGATCTGATCCCCAGGCAATCAGATCTACATCCAGGGTAATTTGATGCGATGGACGTGTCCGCCCTGATGCCTGTTCCAGCTGTTTGAGCAGCTCAATAATTTCTGCACTCGACACCGAACTTTTTAATAGACATGCCGCATTCCAGTAGTCAGCTCCAATGCCATCCCGGCAAGGAATCCTATAAATGGGAGAGAACTGGACTTCTCCCCATTCAGAAATACCTTGCTGTGCAGCTTGAAAATGTTGCTGAGGATGACAATTACTCGCTAATGCTAGAGCGAAAATCGTTTCGGTGGCGTTCAAGACGTATCCCTACAGAATTGGCTTGCGCGATAATGGCAGGCTTACGGATCGTAATATTAATCGATTCAATTGCTGTAAAGGTAGTAAAAAGTGCATTCAGCACTAACTTTGCTGCATGTTCAATCAATTCAGGCTGAGCTTCTTGAATGACCTTGGCTGAAATCTCACAAATTTCTGCATAATTCAGCGTATCTGCAAGAGCATCTGAATTTGATGCCTGTTCTAAATCGGTTTGAATGGTCAAATCCAGCATTAAAGGCTGAATAATTTGACGCTCCCAGTTAAAGCAGCCCACGACTGTTTCAACCTTTAAACCTTCAATAATAATGGCGTCCATTGGATTGCTCGAGAATATGATATTTACAACTAATCTCCCTAAATCCCTCTTTTATAAAGAGGAACTTTTATCGCTTATACTTTATCAAGCAGTGAAACACTCCTCCCTGAGCTATTTTAAAGCGCTGCTTTAAAATTTGCGCAAGGAAGGGAGGTCGGGAGGGATTAAATTAATGCTTTAACAGTAAATTCGGATCAATGTCCTGAATCATTTGCAAACGCTGATCGGCATAGATATCGGTATATGGTGCCAAAATTCGCATAAAACGGTCGAAATACAGCATTTGCTTAAACAGCAAAGCAAAGTCGCGCGGGAAGCGGATGCCGTGACGTTCACCCACAGCCACCATATCCATCATGATATCGTTCAGATCAGCCGGATTTGATGTTAACAGCTCCTGAGGGTCTGCCATCAATACGCCACTGAATAAACGCTCAAGATCCGCTGCCAGAACTTTGGTATCAATCTGCACAGCAGTCATACCCATTTTCAGCATGTTCTGTGCCATCAACTCATAATTGGTATGTTGCAATGAATCCATAAATGCCATACATGCCGTCCATACCTCAGGTTTGAGCTGGCCAACAATGCCAAAATCGATAAAACCGACACGGCCATCTTCGAGCAGCATCAGGTTGCCTGCATGCAGATCGGCATGGAAACTGTTACACATCATCAGGCTGCCAAACCAGGTGTTCATTGCGGTAATGAGTACTTGAGATGGATCTTTGGATACTTTTTTGACCACTTCAAAATCGGTCAATGGCACACCATACAAGCGTTGCATGGTCAGCACACGACGGGTCGAATACTGATGATAAACCTTAGGTGCAGTCGCTGCCTTATTATTGGTGATATTCAGATAATTGACAAAATCATCCAGATTCTGTGCTTCTTCGATAAAATCAACTTCACGTACCATCCGGGTTTTGATTTCATCAACAATATCGGCTAGCGAAGCGAATTTGACTTTGGGCACGGCTTTTTCCAGCACTTTGGTCGCCCAGTGCAGTACATTTAAATCGGTGTATAAAATGGTTTCCACACCCGGTTTTTGTACCTTAATCACGACATCTTCGCCAGACACCAGCTTGGCCGCATGCACCTGTGCAATAGACGCAGAGGCCAATGGCGTTTCATCAATCGAGGCAAAGATCTCATCCAGATTACGCCCTTCAAATTCAGAGGCCAACACTTGCTGGATATAACTGAACGGCAAGCGTGGAGTCTGATCCAGACAGCCCTGAAATTCTTCTACATATTCACGCGGAAATAGAGACGGCGTACTGGCAATAAACTGCCCCAGCTTGATATAAGTTGAACCCAGAGATTCAAAAGTCTCCCGCATGAGTTTGGCATTGCTTGGCTTTTCAGTAGCATATTTAAAGCCCGCCTTTGCCGCAACGACCGCTGTTTCTCCCATGCGGGCAACTGAACGTATTCCATCTAACCAGATATTGTTTTTCATAATGTCTTAGGAAAAATTAATTACATGCAGTGTAGCAAAAAAATATTAATTTGCAGGCTTATCTTGCCTGACAGATCGGACAATCTGTATCTTTTTCGAAAGCGAGAATCCGCTGCTTAAAACTCAATCCATCCCATAACAGCAGTTTTTGTCTGAGTGGCATCAATCCCAAACCCAGATATAACAAGGCATGATGGGCTTGCAAGCTGGCCATCACGTTAGGCGTGGTCGCCAGTACTCCGGAATCTGCACAGCGCAGACTTTCATCGGCCTGATTCTCGGGTGGGAACAGGCAGGCATAGCAGGCCGAATCCCCTTCGAGCATAAAAAGTTGCCCTTGCAGGCCAATCGCCGAGGCACTCAACAAAGGTACATTCAGTTCTACACAGCGCTGATTAACCAGATAACGTGTCGCAAACTGGTCGCAACCATCCAGCACCAAGTCCTGATGCCGAATCACACTGACTGCATTTTCAGCCGTTAAGGCCTGATTAATATATTCAACCTGTACGTTTGGATTAATTTGGCCCAGTCGTTTCGCCAGAATTTCTGCTTTGTAAAGTCCAAGATCCTGCGGTGTAAATGCAAGTTGTCGCTGTAAATTGCTCATCTCGATCGTATCTGGATCGATTAGGGTAATTTTTCCTACACCGGCACGTGCCAAAAGTTCTGCCAGTGCACAGCCAATTCCACCACAACCAACAATGCAGACATTAGAAAATTTTAACCGTTCTTGAGCGTCAATATCCCAGTCATCTAAGAGAATCTGACGGCTATATAGATGCAATTCAGCATCAGTGAGTTCAAATTCTGGGGAGATGGCATCCATGTTAAATGTAGACAACGTCTTTCCTTGTTTCGAAAATTTTTAAAAGCGGTGGCAAAGATTAGCTTTACCGAAGTGTTTAAGTACTGATAAATTTCTGGAATATCAATCTCACAGTCAATTTACAGCATATCAATAAATGGTTCGGCCATCGTTGATGGCAAATAGCATATCAGCTAAACGCTCGGTATCAAGCTGCAGCCGCTATGGCTTGGCAAGATTTTTTGAATCACCTCAATTAAACAGTTCCGGCAAACAGCTCTTTCTCATTTATAAAAGGTGTAAGACCTGAAGTTTTTAAAATTTTTGTTATTGAATTCCCCTGTAAATCGAGCTGTCTTGTTTAGCAATTCTGTAGTCTCTGCCTGTATTTGAGTATGAAAATGTATGAGTTCAGTGAGACCTAAGGCATCTGTCTCTAAATATGATTAATCTAAAAATACCAAGCAATCTTTTCAGCTTTCATAAAATCGTATGGAGAACATACATGACCGAGCATAATAATACTCAACATGATAATCGTGAAAAATTATGGGAATTGATCAAGGATGTTCGTTACACCATGATCAGCCATTTAACCGACACACATGAAATACACTCCCAGCCGATGACCATGCTGAACTCCGAGCAGATGAATGAACGTCAAAACTTATATTTCATCCTGCGTAACACCAATGATCTGGTCAAAGCAGCAGAAACAGGCCGTGGTCAGATTGGTCTGTCTTTTGCAAAACCATCAGATGGTATTTACGTGTCGATTAGTGCACATGCCCAGATCAGTACTGACCGTATTCTGATTGAGCAATTATGGAATCCATGGGCTGAAAACTGGTTTGAAGGCAAGGATGATCCTACCGTACGGGTATTGATTGCAGAAGCAGTCAGCGCAGAATATTGGAATGTGACAGACAACAAAGTCACCCAGCTTTTTAAAGCCTTAAAAGGCGGCGTTACCGGTGAAGCGGGCGAACCGCATGCAGAACATCAAAAAGTGAATTTACAAGGCAATATCTGGTAAGTACCGAGATTTAGCCTCTTAAAATTAAGAGGCTAAATTTTTGATATATTTCATTTTAAATATTAATGTAATTTTACTGTAATGACATAAAATTATAATTTTGGCTTGCCTCAATCTGCTCTCTTAAAAATATAAGCTTAGGAAAATCAGCTCAACATTCAGCTTAATTTTAAATAGAAGAAAATTTATTTTCTCAAAAACCAAAAGGCTGCCATAGCAGCCTTTGAACATTCAATTAAAGGATGAATTTTGAAAATTAACTGACTCACTTCATCTCTTGAAGTTTGGCTATTTCCTGCTGTTTGAGTAAATTGCGCTGAATCTTGCCGCTCGATGTTTTAGGCAAAGACGCCACAAACTCAATCTCTTTCGGATAGGCATGTTTGGATAAGCGTGAACGTACATAACTTTGCAGTTTTAACATTAAATCCTCAGTAGCCGGATAGGCTGATTTAAGCACTACAAAGGCTTTCACTATTTCTGTTCGTTCTGGATCTGGCTTGCCAACGACTGCGGATTCAAGCACTTCCTCACATTCAAGCAAAGTACTTTCTACATCAAAAGGCCCAACCCGATAGCCCGAGGTTGTAATGACATCGTCCGCACGTCCAATAAAATCAATACCGCCATATTCATTCAGCTTCACGGTATCGCCAGTGAGATAATACTGACCAACAAATGACTTGCGGTTATGCCCAGCATAGCCTTCAAACCACATCAACGGTGAAGCTAAACAGTCAATTACCAAGGTTCCAATCCCGCCTTTTTCTACTTCCTGATGTTCTTTGTTCAATACAGCAAAACGATGCCCAGGAATGGCAAAACCGGCTGAACCAACTTTTTTATAATGCTCCAAGCCATGATGATTAGCGATCACCATACCCAGTTCAGTCTGTCCATATTGATCATAAATATTCACATTTAAATCATGGTTGAACCACTGAATCACTTCAGGCGTGAGCGGCTCACCCGCACTGCTTACCACGCGTAAATGTGAGGTGATGCCTGCATCAAATTTTTCTTTAAAACCAAAGAACATGCGAAATGCAGTTGGCGAACCCGTCAGGTTGCTGACCTGATATTTTTGAATGATTTGTACGGCGTTATCGACACTGAATCCACGCTCATCCATGATGATGCTGTGCCCTAAACTGAGCGGCCCTGCAATGCCATAATACAGTCCATACGCCCAGCCTAGGTCTGCCAGATTCCAGAAGGAATCTTCATCTCGCAGATCTACAGCGTGCAGCATATAACCTTTAAAGGCCAACAAGGCTTTTAAAGGCACAGGAACCAATTTTGCCAAGCCTGTGGTGCCTGAAGTAAACATCATCAGGAAGATATCATTAAACTGGCAATTTACCGGTTCAAACGCCTCTGGCTGTTGCTGTAAGGCTGTCCAGAAATCCGCATCTTGATAATTATCTGCTGCTGCCTGATGCACAGTCAGAATATTCGGGACATTGAGATCATGAAGTTTTAATCGCTGCTCTTCATCAGTAACGATCAACTGCGTATTGACGGTACTAATACGATGTTCAATGGCTTTGCTTTCAAAGGCAGTAAATAAAGGTTGATAAATGGCACCGATCCGCCAGGTGGCCAAGATGGTAATTAAGAGTGCAGGCGTTCTTGGCAGCAATCCTGCAATACAGTCGCCGGCCTTTAAACCCAGAGAATGCATATAATTCGCCAACTGTCCTGAGGCAAAGTCCAGTTGCTCAAAAGTCCACTGCTCAGCGTCACCGTTCTTGCCTTTCCAGATCAGTGCAGTTCGATTTTGACCCAGATAACGCCCACAACATTCGGTATAAGCATTGATGTTCTCTGCGCTTCCAACCAGATGTTCCTGAACCATATTTTCAAAATTAAAATCAGCATATGCCTGCTCTAGTGTCTTCATGACGACAACCTCTTTCCTATTGTAGTTTTCAGGCGACCTTGCCTGAGTTTATCCATTTGTATTTGTTGTTCCTGTTGATTCCATCAGCATACTTTTTTTCAAATCTGCATTCATGCCCTAGGACTAGAACATGAATAAGGCTTATTTTTCGATTATTCGTCCTGTATGTCTTTAGATCATTATGTTCAGTTGAATCCTGAAATTTCCATATCCATCAATGTAAGTGCAGGATTTGAACATCAATCAAAGTCTGTTTTTTAAATTAAAAATCAGCGTTGACACACTTCACGCGCAATCACCAGACGTTGAATATCCGATGCACCTTCATAAATCTGGCTCACTTGCACATCACGATAAATCCGCTCGACCGGAAAATCAGAGACATAACCGTAGCCACCATGAATCTGAATCGCATCTGAACAGACTCGCTCTGCAATGGTCGATGCAAACAGTTTTGCCATCGATGCTTCTTTTAAACACGCCAAGCCTGCATCTTTTAAGGTTGCAGCATGCAAGACGAGCTGGCGCGCGGCTTCAATTTGTGTCGCCATATCTGCAAGTCTGAATGCCACAGCCTGATGCTGCACAATTTCTACACCAAAGGCTTTACGGTCATTGGCATATTCCACTGCAGCATCTAGCGCAGCCCGTGCCATACCGAAAGATTGTGCCGCAATGCCGATCCGACCCGATTCAAGGTTCGACAAGGCAATTTTATAGCCTTCACCTTCCTGACCTAGCAAATTGGCAGCAGAAATCCGACAATTATCCAGAACGATGGTCGCGGTATCCGAACAATGCTGACCCATTTTCTCTTCTAGGCGTGACACGATATAACCCGGTGTATCGGTCGGCACCAGAAAGCATGAAATACCTTTTTTCCCCGCCGATTTATCGGTCACAGCAAAGACTAAGGCAATCTGTGCGTGTTTACCTGTGGTGATAAACTGCTTGGTGCCATTTAGCACCCATTCATCGCCATCACGTTCGGCTTTACACTCCAATGAACTGGCATCCGAACCGGCCTGAGGTTCCGTCAAGCAGAAACAGCCCAGCCATTCACCGGTCGCCAGTTTAGTCAAATACTGCTGTTTTTGTGCTTCAGTGCCATAACGCTGAGTAATACCACAAGGCAAAGAATTCTGCACACTGATAATCGTCGAGATGGCACCATCACCTGCGGCGATCTCTTCTAGCGCCAAGACCAGTGATACATAATCCAGGCCTACCCCCCCATTCTTCAGCCACTGTCATACCCAATGCGCCAAGCTCGCCCAGCTCTTTAAGTTCTTGTGCTGGGAATTGTGCCGTTTTGTCGCGTGAGGCCGCTGTCGGTTTCAGTTTCTGCTGCGAATAATTGCGCATCATGTCCTGAATCATTTTTTGTTCATCATTTAAAATCACGGGTATTTCCCTTCTTTATTTGTTCTATCCAACATCAGCACAGACTTTTTAATTTTCAAAATCTGATGTTTTTTTGGATGTATTCGACAAATTCAGCATGCAACTTTCCCTGACACGTCATTGCCATTTTGATGAATCAGAGAAAGTATATTTATTTAATGAATTATTTTGGTGCCATACGGATTGCGCCATCCAAACGAATGACCTCACCATTCAAATAACTATTTTCAAAAATATGTCCCACCAGATGGGCAAATTCCTGTGGTTTTGCCAGACGTGGTGGAAACGGCACCATTTGTCCTAAAGCATCCTGGACATTTTGTGGCATGCCTTTTAGCATCGGAGTTTCCATAATGCCCGGCGCGATGGTCATGACACGGATCGCTTCACGGGCCAGTTCACGTGCCAGAGGTAAAGTCATTGCGACTACTGCACCTTTAGAAGCTGCATAGGCAGTCTGACCAATTTGGCCGTCATAAGCGGCAACCGAAGCGGTGTTCACAATCACGCCACGTTCTTCTTCACCAGCTTGCAGCTCATATTTTGCAATTAAAGCCGCCGCATGACGCAACATATTAAAAGTACCGTTTACATTAATATTCAGCACTTTTTGGAACATTGCCAATTCATGGATGCCGTTACGACCCAATACTTTGGCGGATGGCGCAATCCCGGCACAGTTGATCAAACCATTCAGTTGGCCATATGTGCTTTCAACATGAGCGAAGAAAGCTTCAACTGTCTGTTCATCGGTCACATCGAGCTGTACAAATTCAGACTGTGAACCCAGTTGCTGCTGTAGTACCTGCCCCTGCTCCTGATTCATATCGACCAGAATCACTTTAGCGCCGTGTTCAACCAAATGAGTTGCTGTGGCTGCACCCAAACCCGAGGCACCACCGGTGATCACAATAACTTTTCCCTGAATGTTCATGTTTATTTCCTAGCGATTTTTCTATTTCAGATACGACTTAATATGCAGAGTAAACAGAGTTTTTCTTCTGTACAATTTCCAAATATTGCATCTTGCATGATGTATTTGGACAATGAAAACAAGGATGTCAGACTGAATATGCATAAGCCTGCACTGGAATATAGCAAAGGCACCATCTCGATTGACCTGGTGAACGAAGCATTGCTGGATGCCAAACGGCTGCAATTTGATATCCCTGCCATTTTGAAAAAAGCCAATATCCCAGCAGAAGTATTAAATGCTCCCAAGGCACGCGTGTCGGTCAGCCAATTTGCCCAATTATGGACTGTGCTTGCAGACAGCATGAATGACGAATTTTTTGGCATGGACAGCCATGCCATGCGTCGTGGCAGTTTTAAATTGCTTTCGAAAATGGTTATGCAGGCAGATACACTGGAAAAAGCGCTGCAAAACATTCTGCAATTTCTCAACTTGGTTTTGGACGACCTGCAAAGCACGCTCATGGTTGAGGAACACTATGCCTATATCGTGATTTATGATTTAAAAACAACCAAACGCATGTTTAGTTATGCGACTTATCTGATGCTGATTCATACCCTGATCTGCTGGTTAAGTGGACAACGGATTTTGCTTAATCAGATTCAATTGAAATGTGCAGCACCACTGAATGATTTTGATTACAAAGTTCGATTCTGTGAACAGATTGAATATCAGGCCAGCGAAAATTACGTGCAATTTGATGCCAGCTATCTGCAACTGCCGATTAAACAGGATACTCAGTCTTGGTATCAGTTTATTCAGCAAACACCACAAAATTTATTGGTGCGTTTTAAAAACCCCTATGCCTTGAGCACCCAGATTCGCCGAAAATTGCTACAGGTTTCGCCGGCAGAATGGCTGGAACTGAATGAACTAGCCTTAAAAATGAATATGTCTGAAGCCACCATGCAACGGCGTTTAAAAAGTGAAGGTGTGAGCTATCAGCAATTAAAAAATGAGATACGCCGGGATACCGCCATTGAGTTACTGACCCGTACTGAACAAAGTTTACAAGAGATCAGCGATCAGCTTAACTTTCAGGAATCCAGTGCATTTCATCGTGCATTCAAAAAGTGGACTGGCGTCAGTCCAGGTGCGTATCGACAAAATAATATTAGATAATTTATATAAAATTAGACTTTAAAAATATTACCGAAAAAATACTTGGATTCTAAACATTTATTTTTATTATGATTATATATTTCAAGCCCTAAAATATATATTAGCAGGACTACACAGTCACCCAGAAAGCTTTGCAATTCACCCGGAAATAGATTATTTTTCATTCAATTTATAGCACTTTTGCTATTGGCTGTACTCTCCATTTTCCTTTCTAGTTGAAGGTATCTCCATGTTAAAGATGACTGATGTACTTGGGCAAAATCTTGTCCAAAACTTCTCTAAAGCTTTATTTTCTTCGACTGATCTCATCACAGAACAGTTGAATCAAGGGATTTTAAATGCATCGGATGCAGAACTGAAAGATGCAATTTTGCACTTCTTTAACCAAGTAGATGCTGTGGAAGCAGCTCAGGCCCTTGAAATTCCGGCAGAACGTATCAACGAGTTACAACAAGGTATTGCCTTGAAAGATGAAAAATCTCTGGCAGACACTTTGAAAGTTGTAGCGCTTTGTCTGGCAATGGAAACTGGCAGTTTGGATCAGGTAGAAGTCTATGACTGTCTACAAGACTATCCAATGTAATTATTTTTAAAAATTCCTCGAAAGCGGTGCTCTGGCATCGCTTTTTTGTTTTTAGTTATACTGCGTTGGCGTCATGTCATTCAAAATACTTAAGGTTTCAGATGCAGTCAGGAATTTATAAAGAAAAAATCCAATAAAAAAGCGACCACATCGGTCGCTTTTTTATAAAGATAGATGACAGATTAATGTGGCCATTGACCCAAAGTTACGCGATCATTCCCGCCATAATCTTTAACCGTGCGGACTTGCTTATAACCCGCCTGTTTAAATAGATGTTGTACGGCGTCTGCCTGATTATAACCATGCTCAAGCACCACCCAACCATTCACGGTCAAATGCTTCTTGGCTTGCAGAATAATCATTTCAATATCGGCCAGCCCCTTTTTATCTGCCACCAGCGCACGTTCCGGTTCAGTCGCCAGATTCTGCATATGCATATCATCAGGGTCGATATAGGGTGGATTCGATACAATGGCATCAAAGAATTGACGGTCAAATGGTTTCAACCATGAACCTAGAACGAATTCTACATTCTCAATATCATGTTGTTCCGCATTATATTTCGCCACCTCAAGCGTAGGCTCGTAGATATCGGAAGCCGTTACTGTCCAGTTAGAACGTTCAGATGCCAGTGATAAGGCAATTGCGCCAGTACCTGTACCCAAATCTACCACACGGGCATCTTCAGGCAGGTCTAACTTCAATACCGTCTCAACCAGTACTTCAGTATCCGGACGTGGCACCAAGGTATCTTTGGTCACTTTGAGGTCCAAAGTCCAGAATGGCTGTGAACCAGTGACATAAGCCAAAGGCTCACCGGCAGCAATACGCGCCAACCCGTCTTTATACGCCTGTTCCTGTTCCGGCGTTAACTCCTGATCCTTTTTCATCAGCAGATCAAATGAATCAATCTTGGTGATGTGTTCCAGTAACCAGGCATTTTCCTGACGTTCGTAACTTTCAGCTTCGCCGCGCAAAGCCAGGGCTTGTAAAATATTCATTATCCACCATTCTGCTGTGCAAGCATGGCTAACTGATCCGCCTGATATTCGCGATGCAGGCTATCCAGCAATTCAGTCAAATCACCTTCCATCACGGCATCCAGCTTGTATAAAGTCAGGTTAATGCGGTGATCGGTCATACGACCTTGCGGATAGTTATAAGTACGGATACGTTCTGAACGATCACCCGATCCCACCAGGTCACGACGCATTTCCGAGGTTGCTGCATCTGCTGCTGCACGTTTGGCATTTTCCAAACGTGATACCAGCAGTGCCATCGCTTTGGCCTTGTTCTTATGCTGTGAACGTTCTTCCTGACATTCCACTACGGTGCCGGTTGGAATGTGAGTAATACGTACTGCAGAATCGGTTTTGTTAACGTGCTGACCACCTGCACCTGAAGCACGATAGGTATCAATCCGCAAATCAGATGAGTTGATTTCAACAGAGGTATCGACATCAATTTCAGGAAGAATCGCAACGGTACATGCTGATGTATGCACTCGGCCTTGTGATTCGGTCGCCGGTACACGCTGTACACGATGCGCACCACTTTCGAATTTTAAACGACCGTAAACACCGTCACCATTAATCAGGCAGATGACTTCTTTATAGCCGCCATGTTCGCCTTCATTTTCAGAGAGGATTTCAATACGCCAGCCTTGGTTTTCCGCATATTTACTATACATACGGAATAAATCGCCCGAGAAAATCGCTGCTTCATCGCCACCTGTTCCGGCACGAATCTCAAGATAAGCCGAGTTGGCATCATTCGGATCTTTCGGAATCATCAAGATGTTCAGATCAGCTTCAAGCGATTCAATTAAAGCTTTATTCTCTTTAATCTCTTCCTGCGCCATTTCCTTAAAGTCCGGATCTGACAGCATGGCCTGAGCCGTTTCAATGTCTTCTTCCGCCTGTCTGTACTTGGTCCAGACATTAGTGATTTCTGTTAAGTCATTATGCTCACGTGACAATTGACGGAAGCGCTTATTATCAGAAATGACTTCTACATCAGCCAGTAATGCGGTCAATTCTTCATGGCGGTCAGAGAGTTGGTCTAATCGTAAACGTAACGATTCTTTCATTTTCTAAAAAATCTCAAACATAGGCTGGGACTAAAAACCGATTTAGCACAGCGAAATCAAAAAATTGCGCCTAGTTTAACGACTCTGGCTTCTAATGAACATCATTATTGAGTAAGTCCGCGTTGCTATCATTCGTGCTCTACAGCATTTGTTAACAAATATGATTAAAAACAGTGGAATTGCTTTTTTTATAGTCGATCTTATTCTTAATTTCTTGCCGATTTTACAATTCGCCAAATAAAGCAGGGAATTATGAAGAAACATCTTCATATTGTTTTGGGCATGATTTGTTACATTTTCCGCATCGAAATAACTACAGTCCTGTGGATGGACACGGAGTGATGACATGAAACTCAACGCACTTTTAATGAGTACAGTTTTAGCTGCTGGTTCAATGATGACCGTAAACGCACATGCCGACAGTACAGCGCGTGTTGCAGCAGCAAGTGCTTTAGGTAGTGTTGCAGGTACAGCATTAGGTAAAAACATGGGCGGTAATACCGGCGCAACCATTGGTGCTGCTTTAGGTGGTGCTGGCGGTGCAGCGGTTGCAAGCAGCAAAAAAAACCGGACTGAATCTGCCATTGGTGGCGCTCTAGGCGGCGGTGCAGGTTATACCGTAGGTAAAAATATGGGCGGTACTAACGGCGGTTATATCGGTTCAGCTTTGGGTGCTGCCGGTGGTGCTGCACTAGGTAACAAGATTGCAAAAGATAAAGCAGCTGAAAAACGCTCTAAACACTGGAAAAAACGTTACCGTTAATTTGCGCTCAGGCTGTTTAGACCAGACGCTACATTTAACATGAAAAGCATCTTTTGGTGCTTTTTTTTATTACTGTTTCATAACATGAAATTTCAAGTAATACATGGAATTATCCTGTCCACATCATGAATAAATTAAGGAGATAAAAATCACAATTCGCCAACATTGCCTTCATGCTGTTTGGCGCTTGCTAGATTAAATTTATCTCATCAACAAAATATAGCTAGATATATAAAAGGTGTCCTCATGAACTATAAATCTCTAATGATCGCTGTCGTAGCAACCTCAGCCATGGGTATGACAGCTGCCAATGCAGGCAATACAACCAATACAGCTTTAGCTTCTGCTTTGGGTGGTGTCGTTGGTGCCGCAGTCGGTAATAAAATGGGTGGTACAACTGGCGCAACAATCGGTTCAGCGATTGGCGGTGGTGCGGGCGCCGCAGTAGCAGCAAATAAACGTGACCGTAATGGTGCGATTATCGGTGGTGCCCTAGGTGGCGGTGCAGGTTATGCAGTTGGCCGAAACATGGCAGGCACCAACGGTGGTTATATCGGTGCGGCACTGGGTTCAGCAGGTGGTTCGGCCTTAGGTAAAAAAGTTAGCGAAGACCGTCGTTATGATGACCGCAGCGAACGTCGCTATAACTCTTCTCGTAACTACCGTTATAACGATTATCGCTATAACAACCGTCGTCGTTAAGATTCTCTCCCCTTATTCTTTTCTCCTTTATAAGCATCTTCGGATGCTTATTTTTTTGCCTTTATTTTTTATCTTTATCTTTTGGTTTACACTTATATCGATTTTTTTCGATATACAAATATACTCTAAAGTCGTATGCTTTTAGAGATGTTTATTTAAGAGTAATACTATGCGTACGCTTAACGATACCCAGTTCTCTATACTCGAACTGGTTCCTGTTCGTGACGACAAGAGCATTCAATTCGCGCTGAATCATGCGCTGGAACTTGCCCAAACAGCAGAAAAATTGGGTTATCGCCGGATGTGGCTGGCAGAACATCATAATATGGATGGCATTGCCAGTTCAGCAACCGCAGTTCTCTTAGGCTATTTACTGGCGAATACTAAAACCCTAACTTTAGGCTCTGGTGGAATTATGCTGCCGAATCATGCTCCACTAGTAGTAGCAGAACAGTTCGGCACCTTGGCAACGCTCTATCCGGATCGTATTGAACTGGGTCTGGGCCGCGCACCCGGTACAGATCAAATGACCATGCGTGCCCTGCGTCGTGGCCGTCAGGAAACCGAAGATCAGTTTCCACAAGATGTTCTGGAAATTCTGCAATATTTTAAAGATCCAATTCCAGGACAGCGTATTGTGGCAACGCCCGGTCAAAGCACGCATGTACCTGTATGGTTATTAGGGTCCAGTCTGTTTAGTGCGCAATTGGCAGCAAAACTCGGCCTACCTTATTCCTTCGCTTCGCATTTTGCCCCGCGTATGCTGGGTCAGGCCATTCAGCTTTATCGTGAAAACTTTGAACCTTCTGAATACCTGGATCGTCCTTATGTGTCGATGGGTGTACCGACCTGTGTCGCAGATACTGATGAAGAAGCAGAATATCTAGCGACTAGTGCCTATCAGCGGGTTTTATCACTGATTCGTGGACAAAGCCTGAAACTTAAAGCACCAATTGACTCCATGAAAGGTCTGTGGTCGCCGCCGGAAAAAATGTCAGTCGATAATTTCTTTGCCATGGCTCAGGTCGGCTCCAAAGAAACCGTTAAAGCTGGGCTAGAATCGCTTTTGGCTAAATATGATGTGGATGAGTTTATCTTTACTTGTGACATCTATGACACTGACAAACGCCTGCACAACTTTGAGCTATTAATGCAAATTAAAAATGGTCAGTAAATGAGAGTTGCATCTACCTATTCTCAGCAATGGGTAGATGTTTTTCATCTTTAAAGATAAATGACTAAAAGAAACATCCCAGTAAAATCATTTTTATTGACCTTTTCTATTAAAAAGCTTCTTTCTTGAACGAATACTTCACTTCTTTTCCTTCATCCATCTCAGCAAGTTAAAAGTCATTCCTTTTGGATCGCCTGTAAATCCATTCAGTCTTCAATAAAATCAGATTTTATATTTTGGTCAAATAGATGACTGTCTAAGTTAAATTTTTCACTTTACCCTGGCTTGAGTTTTTGTTTATATCTCATACAAAGAAAATTAATTATTAAATAAATTCAAGGAATTCTAATGTCTACCAAGCATGATCCACACGCTGGTATTTTTGAAAATCGCCCCGAACATTTTCAGCAGTTTAATGGAATTAAAGTGCCCTCTTCCGAACTGTTAAAATTGGGTTATGCAGATAAAGATATTGCGATTATTGGCACGGATCAGTTTACCGTGAGCCAGCTGGATAAAATCAGTCAACATGCCCGTTCGGTAAAAGTTTTCCAGATTAATCCTGCTTTTGTACTGCCCGGTTCCGACCGAATTCTGCAACGAATTATTAATCATCCATTGATTGGCAAAAATCGTCGCTTATTTAACAACCGCATTAAAAGTTTGCTTTCTCTACGGTTTTTAGAAAATCAGGTACAGAATTTGTGGCTAAGACGCCAGTTAATGCCAAATCTTGCATCTTCCCGTAAAATTTATCTGAAATCAGATCATTATTATGCTGCCCTACAGCGTGAAAATTGCCACCTGATTACCTGGCCGATTCTGAAAATTTCGGAAAATACGATTCATTGTATCAATGGTGAACAGCATCCGGTCGATATCATTATTCATACTTATTCAGCAGAAAAATAACTCTTAATAACGAGTAATGATAAGAAATTAATGAGCTGATAATGAGATTTTAAATTACATGCTACAAACCAATTGATGATTTTTTCAATGGATTGATCAAAAAACACTCTCAGGTATTTTTAAAAATGATACCCAATATTTTATTTGAATTATAAAACTCATACATTATTTCGATTAATCAATGCTTACTAGTAATTTTCAACTATAAATCAAAGCCAAACCGAAGTTTGGCTCTGGTTGATTTCTTAACCGATTCGACGTTTTAAACCGGTCATCTGCAACACACGTGTTGAGATTTCTTCAATCGACATTTCAGACACATTCAGGTACTTGATGCCTTCCGAAATATAAATCCCTTCAATCGCACGCAACTCCATCTGACACTGACTAAAGCTAGCATAACGGCTATTGGCTTTACGCTCAGAACGGATAGCTACAAGGCGTTCCGCATCAATCATCAGGCCAAACAGCTTGTTTTTATGCGGTCGCAGCACGGCTGGCAAGCGGTTATCGTCCAAATCTTCTTCAGTTAGCGGGTAGTTCGCCACGCGAATACCGAACTGCAAAGACAGATAAATAGAGGTCGGGGTTTTGCCTGAACGCGATACACCAATCAGGATCAGGTCAGCTTTATCATAATGACGGGTACGTGCGCCGTCGTCATTGTCTAAAGCAAAATGAACAGCATCAATACGAGCCTTATAAGACTCGGAGTCGGTCACCGCATGGGTCTGCCCGACTAAAGTTGTAGGAATCGTACCCAACTCATCAGCCAATTTACTAATAAGCCCTTCAAATACATCAAGATTTACCGCATTTGCGGTATTAATAATATCACGCACATAGGGATCAACCAGGGTATCAAATACCAGCGGTTTTTCACCGTCGACTTGAGCTCTTGCATTGATCTCTGCCACCACGTTTGTGGCCGCTTCTTCGGAACTAATGTAAGGGATAATATGAATGTCAAATTTCACATGCGGAAACTGCGCTAACAGCGAGTGTCCAAGGGTTTCAGCGGTGATGGCGGTACCATCTGAAATAAAGAAAACACTACGCTGAATTTGTTTACCTTCCGACATTAAAATTCTCCTCCAACATTTGTCTTAGTGCTATATAATCTTTATAGTAAACCGATCTTACATGACTGTCGCTTAGTAAAATCAAAAACCTAGATGATTTGCTATACTCTCATGCCGAGATAGTGATTAATACTGCAAAAGTGGAGTAACAACTTTGGAAGCGCGCGTAATTGGTCTGGAAAAATTAGGGAAGCACGACGTTGAGCTGGTCGGTGGGAAAAACTCATCACTAGGCGAAATGATCAGCCACTTATCAAATGCTGGTGTATCTGTGCCAGGTGGTTTCGCAACGACTGCCGATGCCTACCGTGAATTTCTCGAGCAAAGTGGCCTAAACGCTAAAATCAATGCAGAGCTTGCTGCACTCAATGTTGATGATGTAAATGCACTTGCTGAAACTGGCGCAAAAATTCGTCAATGGATTGTGGATACTCCACTTACGCCTGCATTAGAACAAGAAGTTCGTACAGCATTTGCAGAACTTTCTAACGGCAACCCTGACATCGCGGTTGCCGTTCGTTCTTCTGCAACTGCAGAAGATTTGCCGGATGCTTCTTTTGCCGGCCAGCAAGAAACTTTCCTGAACATTCGTGGTATCGATAACGTTCTGATCGCGATCAAAGAAGTATTTGCATCTTTGTACAACGACCGCGCAATCTCTTACCGTGTACACCAAAACTTTGCCCATGATGTAGTTGCCCTGTCCGCTGGTGTACAACGCATGGTTCGTTCAGAAACTGGTGCTGCCGGTGTAATGTTTACGCTAGATACTGAATCAGGCTTCCGTGATGCAGTATTCATTACCGCATCTTATGGTTTGGGTGAAATGGTTGTTCAAGGTGCCGTCAACCCTGATGAATTCTATATTTCTAAACCGCTTTTAAATGCAGGCCGACACGCGATCCTTCGTCGCAACCTGGGTTCTAAGCACCAGAAAATGATTTATGGTGAAGAAGCATCTGCAGGTAAATCTGTCGTTGTCGTGGATGTTGAAAAAGCTGAACGCCAACAGTTCGCTTTAAACGACCAGGAATTACAAGAACTTGCTAAACAAGCGCTGATCATTGAAAACCACTACGGTGCACCAATGGACATCGAGTGGGCAAAAGATGGCGATGATGGCAAGATTTACATCGTTCAGGCGCGTCCTGAAACTGTAAAAAGCCGTGAAAATGTCGGCACCATGGAACGCTACCTGTTGAAACAACGCGGTACTGTGATCTGTGAAGGCCGTTCAATCGGTCAACGCATTGGTTCTGGTAAAGTCCGCATTGTGACGTCTATTAAAGAAATGGACAAAGTACAAGACGGTGATGTTCTTGTATCTGATATGACTGACCCGGATTGGGAACCAGTCATGAAACGTGCAGCTGCGATTGTAACAAACCGTGGTGGTCGTACTTGTCACGCAGCAATTATTGCACGTGAGCTTGGTGTTCCTGCAATCGTGGGTTGTGGTAATGCAACTGAAGTTCTTGTAGACGGTCAGGAAGTGACTGTGTCTTGTGCTGAAGGTGATACTGGCTTTATCTATGAAGGCGCACTAGATTTTGAAATTCAAAAGAATTCAATTGAGTCTATGCCCGCTCTTCCATTTAAAGTAATGATGAACGTGGGTAACCCGGATCGTGCATTTG
Source organism: Acinetobacter sp. NPDC052428 (assembly GCF_044547685.1). GTDB lineage: Bacteria > Pseudomonadota > Gammaproteobacteria > Pseudomonadales > Moraxellaceae > Acinetobacter > Acinetobacter lwoffii_G. Next base: position 111,027 of record NZ_JBIUAT010000004.1, on the reverse strand, counting down.
ACTTTGCTCAAATTCCAAACGCAGGTATTGGTCTGGCGCGTCTTGAATTCATTATTAACCGTATGATTGGTGTTCACCCGAAAGCATTAATCAATATTGACAGCCTTCCACGTGAAACACGTGCAGCAGTCATGGCGCGTACTGCAGGTTATGCATCTCCAATTGAATTCTATGTAGAGAAACTGGTTGAAGGTATCTCGACACTTGCTGCTGCATTTGCAGACAAGCCAGTCATTGTTCGTATGTCAGACTTCAAGTCTAACGAATATGCAAACTTGATCGGTGGTAAGTTATACGAGCCAGAAGAAGAAAACCCGATGCTAGGTTTCCGTGGTGCAAGTCGCTACGTTTCTGATAACTTTCGTGATTGCTTCGAACTTGAATGTCGTGCATTGAAAAAGGCACGTGATGAAATGGGTTTAACCAATATCCAGATCATGATTCCATTTGTTCGTACTGTTGCTGAAGCGAAACGTGTAATTGAACTTCTTGCATTAAATGGTCTTAAGCGCGGTGAAAACGGCCTTAAAGTGATCATGATGTGTGAACTTCCAACCAATGCTTTATTGGCAGATCAATTCCTTGAACATTTCGATGGTTTCTCTATTGGTTCAAACGACTTGACACAATTAACACTTGGTCTTGACCGTGACTCTGGTATTGTCTCTCACCTATTTGATGAGCGCGACCCTGCGGTTAAAGCGTTACTTTCTCTTGCAATTCAAGCATGCCGTAAAGCTGGCAAATATGTCGGTATTTGTGGTCAAGGTCCTTCTGATCACCCAGATCTTGCACAATGGTTAATGGAACAAGGTATCGACTCTGTGTCTTTAAACCCAGACTCGGTACTTGAAACTTGGTTCTTCCTGGCTGAAGAAAAAGTGCAAAAAGCATAAACAATTGTGAATAAAAAAGACCCTTTGATAGGGTCTTTTTTATGAGATAGATATTATGATTTATTGTTTTAAAATTGATAACTAAAGATCCAATCGAAAGCTAAACAATTGAATTTATAAATACAATTAAATCAAAGCTTATCAATACATGAAAACTGTAATGACAAACAAATACCAACAGTAAAGTCATGTCAAAATGGCAATAATAATGAATACACCTGTAATGTTCGGGAAGATATTTTTAAGAGTGGAGATCCTTGCAATTTTGTATGGGCGCATTTTTAATGAGAAATATGATTGAAAATCCTCAATTAATCTATATCTTACGATGAGAGGATGTTTGTTTTCAAAACAGAATTCAATACAATCTTGATCAAAGCTATTATTAGTTCACATTTATATATTGAGATTCAGTCTATATGCAGATTTACTTGGCACGGAACAATCAACAAGCTGGTCCATATACGCTCGAGCAATTGAATCAGATGCTGGCGAATCAACAAGTCATGCTGACTGACCTGGCATGGCATCAAGGCATGACAAAGTGGAAAGCCTTAGGTGAACTTACCCAAGGAAAATCGGTATATCAACCTGAAGGTTATGTCGCTCCGGCAGTCACACCTGAAACACCGGTATTCCAGAACAGCCAACCAACGACTTCGGCCTATTCACAGCCTCATACTCAAACAGCGATACAAAAAACTGAACTCGCCAGTATTCCAAGCCGTATCCTGGCCAAAATTGTAGACGTGTTACTGTGGTTACCAGCAACCTTCATTTTGACTGCATTTTTTACGCCTGAACAGGAAACGCGGTTTGCACAACTGAATGAAGAGTTCATGAATGTCGTGCTGAGTAGCGATGCAGATCCTGCACTGGCCCAACAATTACAGACTCAAATGTTTGAGATGTTTTCTCAGCAGGCGTGGCTTGCCACAGCGGTCTATTTGATTATCATGCTGGCCATTCAAGCCTTTCTGATTGCCAAATCAGGCCAAAGTATTGGTAAAAAGCTGACAAAAATCAAAATTGTAGATGCCGAATCAGGTGAAAAGACCAGCCTGTTACGCGCCTTCACTATTCGTAGCGTATTTTTCATATTTTTAAATATTGTATTTATGCCACTGAGTTTAATTATTGACTGGGCCTTCGGGTTGGGCAAAAAACGTCAAACCTTGCACGATAAACTCGCAAAAACGCAAGTTGTGAAACAATAGTGCAGGAATACACAAAATGGGATGAATATCATCCCATTTTGATTACAGAACTTTGAAATTGAAATAAAATTCCCATAAACCCCCCCAATCCAGACCAGCAAAATCGGTTTTTATTACAGGCATTTAAAGCGCCCTAGATATAGCTTAGTTCGTGAATCTCAGGCATAATGCCCTACAACGTAGCGGTGTATTGTGATTAATAGGATGTTTTGTAAAATTCAGCCTTTTTTGTCATGTGCACTTTAATCGCTATCCCATATTAAATTAGGGAATGGGACTCTTCACCGAGGTTGTAAAATGAGACAAACGATTTTAGCTGTATTGTCTTTATCTGCGATGACTGCACTCTTGACCGGGTGTGGTGGTGATATGGTACTTCTGAACTCTAAAGGTCCAGTTGCAGCAGGTCAAAGTAACCTGATGATGACTGCGATTTACTTAATGCTATTGGTGGTTATTCCATCAATCATCATGGCATTATGGTTCGGTTGGAAATATCGTGCATCGAATAAAGACGCAGACTATAAACCTACATGGACACACTCTACTGCGATTGAAATTGTAGTATGGGGTATCCCTGTCATTATTATTGGTATTTTAGCTTGGTTAACTTGGTGGGGCTCCCACAAGTATGACCCATACCGTCCAATTGAAGCAGATAAAGCGCCATTAACTGTTCAAGTTATTGCTGAGCAATTTAAATGGATCTTCATCTATCCTGAGCAAGGCATTGCAACTGTTAACGAATTGCGTTTCCCAGAGAAAACTCCGGTAAGCCTTCGTTTAACCTCTAACTTCACGATGAACTCGTTCTTCATCCCGGCGTTAAGTGGTCAGATTTATGCAATGGCAGGTATGCAAACTCACCTCAACCTATTAGCTGATGAAACTAGCCCAGCTGAAGGCTACCGTGGTTTCTCTTCAAACTATTCAGGTTACGGCTTCTCACAAATGCGCTTCCGTGCACATTCTGTGACTGATGCCCAGTTTGCCGAATGGGTTTCTGCTATTCAGGCAGGAAACGGTACTTCAGTTAACCCTAATGCAGTACAAAAAACTGTTCTAGACCAAGCTGAATTTGCAAGCTTACGTGACGGTAACCGCGGTGTTCACCAGATCGAAGCGATTATTGCAAGAGCTAAGACTCCTGAAGAGAAGGCTGCTGCTGAAGCAATGAAGCCTTACCCTACTAAGCCACATCCTGTGACTTACTACTCTTCTGTAGAGCAAGGTTTGTTTGAATCTGTGATTCACAAGTATATGAGTAACTACCACGGTGCTGACCATTCAGCTCCTGTAGAAGCTGCAGCGACTGATGCTGTTGCTCATGTAGCTGGTGAACATGCGACTGCTTCTCAAGGAGAATAAGACATGAGCTTCTTAGGTAAGTTAGGTCCGGATGCAATTCCTTACGATCCAATCGTATTGGCAACTGTTGCAATGATGATCTTGGGTGGTATCGCAGTTGTTGCCGGTATTACCTACTTCAAAAAATGGGGCTACCTGTGGAACGAATGGTTCACATCTGTAGACCATAAAAAAATTGGTATCATGTACCTGTTCGTATCGATCATCATGCTGGTGCGTGGTTTCGCCGATGCGATCATGATGCGTCTTCAGCAGTTCCTTGCAAAAGGTGGCGGCGAAGGTTATTTACACCCTGAACATTACGATCAGATCTTCACCGCGCATGGCGTGATCATGATCTTCTTCGTGGCAATGGGTCTTGTTGTTGGTTTGATGAACATCTCTGTACCGCTTCAAATCGGTGCACGTGACGTTGCATTTCCATTATTAAACTCACTCAGCTTCTGGTTATTCGCCGGTGCTGCGGGTCTAATGATGGTGTCACTCGCGTTAGGTGAGTTCGCTGCAACAGGCTGGATGGCATACCCTCCACTGTCTGGCATTGAATACTCTCCAGGCGTAGGTATGGACTACTATATCTGGGCACTGCAAATTTCAGGTCTGGGTACGCTATTAACGGGTGTTAACTTCTTCGTTACCATCATCAAAATGCGTGCGCCTGGCATGAAACTTATGGAAATGCCAATCTTTACCTGGACATCTTTATGTACAGCAGTATTGATTATTGCGGCTTTCCCGGTGTTGACTGCAACAATTGCGATGTTAACGCTTGACCGTTACTTCGGTTTCCACTTCTTTACTAACGACTTGGGTGGTAGCCCGATGTTGTATGTAAACTTGATTTGGACTTGGGGTCACCCGGAAGTGTACATCTTGGTATTACCAGCATTTGGTATTTACTCAGAAGTTGTTGCGACTTTCTCGCGCAAAGCATTGTTCGGTTACAAATCAATGGTGTATGCAACAGTAGCAATCACAGTATTGTCATTCGTTGTATGGGTTCACCACTTCTTTACCATGGGTGCAGGTGCCAACGTTAACGCGTTCTTCGGTATCATGACCATGATTATTGCGATTCCTACAGGTGTGAAAATCTTCTCTTGGTTATTCACCATGTACAAGGGTCGTATTGTTTACACTACTCCAATGCTATGGACACTAGGCTTCCTGGTAACTTTCGGTATCGGTGGTTTAACAGGTGTATTGATGGCGGTTCCACCAGCGGACTTCCTGGTACATAACTCTTTATTCCTGATTGCTCACTTCCATAACGTAATTATTGGTGGTGTAGTATTTGCGATGTTCGCAGGTATCATCTTCTACTGGCCGAAAATGTTCGGTTGGAGACTGAATGAGACTTGGGGTAAAGCAGCGTTCTGGTTCTGGTTCTTCGGTTTCTACTTTGCGTTCATGCCACTTTATATCCTTGGTTTCATGGGTATGACACGTCGTTTGAATACATTTGACAACCCAGAATGGGACCCGTATGTAAATATCGCGATGTTCGGTGCAGTTCTGATTGCGCTTGGTATCGTATGTTTCATTCTGCAAATCGTGGTTGGTTTCTTACAACGTGACCAACGTCTGGATTTGACTGGCGATCCATGGGATGGTCGTACCCTTGAATGGGCGACATCTTCTCCTGCTCCGTTCTATAACTTTGCTCATCTTCCAAAGATCAATGGTATTGATACTTTCTGGATCGAGAAAGAAAATGGTGTTGCGTATGCAAAACCAACGAAGTACGAAGATGTTCATATGCCAACTAACCGTGCTGCCGGTTTCGTTATCGCGATGTTCATCACTGTTATGGGCTTCGGTTTAATCTGGCACATCTGGTGGTTAGTAGTTGTTACGTTCCTTGCTTCTATCATTAGCTTCATCGTGTCTTCTTTCACCAAGAAAGTGGATTACTATGTTCCAGCTGCTGAAGTTGAGCGTATTGAAAACGAACGCTATGCGATTCTTGAAAAACACTTGAAGAAGGACTAAGACAATGGCTGAAGTACTTCATCACGATAACCACGGACACGATGAGCATCATCATCACGATGATACTGACATCACCGTCTTTGGTTTCTGGACTTACTTGATGAGTGACCTTGTCCTGTTCGGTACACTCTTCATTGCGTTCGCTGTTTTGAGTAGCCACATTCCTGTGGGTACTCCAAGTGCGAGAGACCTGTTTGGCGACTCTTTAGGTTTCGTTCTTACTGAAACCTTCGCCCTCTTGATCTCTTCTGTAACCTTTGGTTTTGCAGTTCTTGCTGCATACAAAAAAGACGTTGCAAAAGTACTAACTTGGTTAGCGATTACTTGGGTATTCGGTGCTATCTTTATCGGCATGGAACTATATGAGTTCAATCACCTAGTTCATGCTGGTCACGGTCCAAGCACAAGTGCGTTCTTATCTGCGTTCTTTACTTTGGTAGGTACGCACGGTATTCACGTAACTTCTGGTCTGGTCTGGATGATCGTGCTTATGGTTCAAATCAAGAAATATGGTTTGACTCTTGCAAACACGCGTCGTCTAGCTTGCCTAAGCTTGTTCTGGCACTTCCTTGACATCGTTTGGATCTGTGTATTCAGCGTAGTTTACTTGATGGGAGTTCTGTAATGAGTCACGATCATAACGCTGCTGGCGAATCACACGGTAACGTTAAGCAATATACTGTTGGCTTCATCCTTTCTGTCATCCTTACCGTAATTCCATTCGGTATGGTGATGGCAGGCGGTTTTGGCCGTGGTATCTTGATTACTGTCATCGCGATTACTGCGGTTGCTCAGATTCTTGTGCAGTTAATTTACTTCCTGCATATGAACTCTTCTTCAGAGCAACGCTGGAACGTGATTGCATTCGTGTATACCATCTTAACTATCGCTATTCTTTTAGTGGGTTCTGTATGGATCATGAATTACCTACACTACAACATGATGATCTAAACTGGTCGTCATGCTGAAAAAGTATTTATTCCTGACTAAGCCAGGAATTCTCTTCGGTAACTTTGTTACCACTTTGGGTGGCTACTTCGTAGCCACCCAAGGTTCTGTAGATTTCCTTCTCCTGCTTATTACCCTTCTCGGTACTACGCTTGTCGTAGCATCAGGATGTGTGGTCAACAACGTGATTGACCAGGACATCGACCAAAAAATGCAGCGCACCCAAAACCGTGCTCTGGTCACCAAAACCATTTCCGAACCTGTTGCCCTGGCCTTTGCCCTGGTATTAGGCATCGCTGGTTTTAGTCTTTTATGGTTCTGGGTAAATGCGTACGCTTTCTTATTCGCGGTGATTGGTTTTGTCGTATATGTTGGTTTCTACAGCCTATGGACAAAACGAACCACAATTCATCAAACTGTTGTAGGCAGTATTTCTGGTGCAGCTCCGCCTGTCATTGGTTATACCGCAGTGGCCAATCAATTTGACCTCGGTGCGTTACTGATCTTTTTAGGTTATGCGCTATGGCAAATGCCTCACTCATGGGCGATTGCGATTTACCGCTTTGATGATTACAAAAATGCAGGCATTCCGATCTTGCCTGTGGCACGTTCGATTCATCGTACCAAGATTGAATCCCTGGTTTATGTGGTGTTATTCACCCTGACCATGAATGCGTTATTTGTCTTTGGTTATGCCAACTGGTTCTATGCGGTGATTTTAAACTTACTGTGCATTTACTGGTTGTATATCGGTGTCATTGGATTTAAAGCTGAAAATGATCAACTTTGGGCAAAGAAATATTTCTTGTTCTCGGTGATCCTGATTACTGTCATCAGTATTATCTTTAGCTTTACCTCAACTGCACCATCTACACAGATTGTGTTTTTTTAAAAAGATAGAGTTAGTCTCTATCTTTTTTTTATTTTGATTTTTCCTAGCCCCCATTCCAAGTATCTGTAGAGCAGAATCAAAATCTCAGCTTTAGAACTTAACGCCCTCTTTTCTTATCTCTGATAAATTTACCTATTTTTGACTTTAGCCTGACATTGATAGTGTTTATGTAGATTGTAAGTTAGAAAAAGTCACTTGATATTATCGATAGCACATTTACTGAATTTAAGCAGTCGAACCCTGATGTTTAAAGTTGATGTGGTTTTCTATTAAAAGATCTGACTATAGATATAATTTCGCAAAAATCTCTTATTTGGTTGAAATTATCCCTAAAGATCACTACAATTCCCCCTTCGCAAACACTGCGACACAACTTTGGTTGTGACTCCTTGCTTCAATTTACTTAAATTGGGGCTGTCCAAACCGTAAGGAGCTGACAATGCGTCATTACGAAATCGTACTTTTAGTACACCCTGATCAAAGCGATCAAGTCGTTGGTATGGTAGAACGCTACCTAACTCACATCAAAGAAGCTGAAGGTCAAATTCACCGTCTTGAAGACTGGGGCCGTCGTCAATTGGCTTACCCAATCAACAAGATCCACAAAGCTCACTACATTCTTATGAATGTTGAGTGTGGTCAAACTACTCTTGATGAGCTTGAAGAATTGTTCCGTTATAACGACGCAATCATTCGTAGCCTTATCATCCGTCGTGAAAACGCTATCACTGAAGAGTCACTATTGGCGAAGAGTGCTGAAGAAAAACGTGCGCGTAAAGCTCAACGTGAAGAAGCACAACACGCTCAAGACTCTGCTGAAGCTTAAGGAGAACATAACATGGCACGTTTTTACCGTCGTCGCAAGTTCTGCCGCTTTACAGCTGAGAACGTTACGTACATCGACTACAAAGATATCGACACTTTAAAACAGTACATCACTGAAAACGGCAAGATTGTTCCTAGCCGTATTACAGGTACTAAAGCTCGTTACCAACGTCAATTAGCGTTAGCTATCAAACAAGCTCGCTACTTGTCTTTGATCCCTTACACTGACAATCATAAGTGAGGTTGAGCTGTGGATATTATCTTATTACAACGCATTAAAAACCTAGGTAAACTAGGCGATAAAGTTTCAGTTAAAGCTGGTTACGGCCGTAACTTCCTTATCCCTCAAGGTATGGCAGTTGCTGCAACAGAATCAAACACTGCTGCTTTTGAAGCTCGTCGTGCTGAACTTGAGAAAGCTGAAGCTGATGTTTTAGCTGCTGCTCAAGCACGTGCTGACCAATTGAACGAAGTGAACATCGTTATCACTGCGAAAGCTGGTGACGAAGGTAAACTATTCGGTTCTATCGGTACTCGTGACATCGCTGACGCGTTGACAAATGCTGGTCTAGAAGTAGACCGTGCTGAAGTACGTCTTCCAAATGGCGCGCTTCGTCACACTGGCGAATTTAACATCGCAATCCAATTGCACCATGATGTTACTGCAGAAGTTCTAGTTACTATCGTAGCTGAGTAATTTCTCGCCTCAAAAAGAGCATGCGAAAGCATGCTCTTTTTTTATCTCTAAAAAATATAATCTAGCCAACACTGTCAAATTCATTTTATTATTCGTGTTTACAAAAAATTGCACTTCGCATTTTTGATCAGAGCGCGTATCATTTCATCTCGTAGTGAATAAACGCTATTCATCTCCGACGATATTTAACCATTGTATTTAAAATCAGGGATTTATATGTCACAGGCGAATGCCAGCAAAAAGGTAGCTACTGCTAAACCAGAAATTGTTACTGAAAATAGCAATCTCAAGGAGTTCCGTACTCCACCCCACAATTTAGCAATTGAACAGGCTGTACTTGCTGCCCTTATGACTGTGGCTGAATCTTTTGAACAGGTCGGTGATGTGCTGACCGAAAATGATTTTTATGCCACCCGACATAAATATATCTTCCGTGCTATTGAGCAGCTCTCTAAAGAAAACTCGCCTTATGATGCGGTTCTGGTGCATGACTGGCTCATCAAACAGAATTTACTCGATGCAATTGGTGGTGAAGAGTATTTAATGCAGCTGATGGCAGATTCACCATCGAGTTTCTATAACCTGGAAACTTACGCTGGGAAAATTAAAGAGTTTGCTACCCTGCGTAGCATGATTAAAGTCAGCTCTGAAATTTTACAAAATGCCTATGACACCAAAGGCCGAACTGTGAGTGAAATTCTGGATCTGGCTGAGACCAATATTTTCTCGATTGCCGAACAACATAATAATAATGCCAAAGCCCAAGGCCCTAAGCCGATCAACTCGGTGGTCGCAGACGTATTCGACAAATTAAATGAACTGTCACAAATGGAAGGTAGTATCACCGGTTTAACTACTGGTTTTGTGGAACTGGATAACAAAACTTCCGGCATGCAATCCGGTGACCTGATTATTGTCGCGGCGCGTCCTTCCATGGGTAAAACCACCTTTGCCATGAATCTGGTCGAAAGCGTTTTATTCAATAACAATCTGCCTGCTCTGGTCTATTCGATGGAGATGCCCGCCGACTCCATCGCCATGCGTTTGATTTCATCATTTGGTCGCGTGCATCAGGGACATTTACGTTCTGGTAAAATGGACAGTGATGAATGGTCAAAAGTCACCAGTACCATTGTGCATTTACAAGAAAAAAATCTATATATCGATGATTCTTCTGCGCTGCCACCAACAGAATTACGTGCCCGTGCGCGTCGTATTGCCAAAATGCATGGCGGGAAACTAGGCTGTATCATGGTCGATTACCTGCAGCTAATGAAAGTCCCTGGCATGGGTGATAACCGTGTCGGCGAGATCTCAGAAATTTCCCGAAGCTTAAAAGCCTTGGCGAAGGAAATGCAGTGTCCAGTGATTGCCCTGTCACAGCTCAACCGATCGCTGGAGAACCGTCCAAACAAACGCCCGGTCATGTCCGACTTGCGTGAATCTGGTGCGATCGAGCAGGATGCCGACTTGATCATGTTTATTTACCGGGATGAGGTTTATAACAAGGAATCTAAAGAAGCTGGCACTGCCGAAATTATTATCGGTAAACAACGTAACGGCCCGATTGGTACCGTGCGTCTGGCATTCGAAGGTCAATATACCCGCTTTAGTAATCTCTCGCCTGAGTTCTATGCTCAGTATGATGACGAAGAGTAATCAGGCTCTCATCATCACATTTCCATTATCCCTCTAGGAGTAATTTAGGGTGCGTCAAGCTACAGTTTATATTGACAGCGATGCGCTGCAATATAATTTAAACCGTGTCAAACAACTTGCCCCAACCGCGAAAATCGTCAGCATGGTGAAAGCCAATGCTTATGGACACGGAGTTAAAGACTGCTTAGCAGCCTTAAGCGAAACCGATGCCTTTGGTGTCGCCTGCCTGCAAGAAGCCTTGGAAATTCGTGAATTGGGCTATCTACAGCCGATCACGCTTATCGAAGGTATTTTTTCAGCCGATGAAATGCAGCTTGTAATCGATCAGAATATTGAAGTTGTGGTACATCATCAGGCCCAACTCGACTGGTTAATTGCACATAAAGATGCCTATATCGCCAAAGAACTTAAAGTCTGGGTCAAACTGAACAGCGGCATGAACCGCCTAGGTTTTAAGATTGATGTGATCAAAGATGTGATTCATATGCTAAAAGCCGAAGGCTTTACTTGCGTGCTTGCCATGCATTTTGCCAATGCCGATGCCGAGCATCCACTGAATGATGAACAAATCCGTCAATTCTTAGAAATTAAAAATGACTGCGCGCCAATTTTAGCCTCTTGCTGTAACTCCGCTGCAATCTATAAATATCCAGAATTGCATTTTGACTATGTCCGTCCCGGAATCATGCTCTACGGCGCGACGCCTTTTGCAGACCGTGATGTACATGACCTGGATTTAAAACCGGTCATGACCTTTACTGCCGAGATTATTGCCTTGAATGAGATTCAAGCGGGTGAGCATGTCGGTTATGGTTCAACGTTCACCGCAGATCAAGACATAACTTTGGCCATTGTTTCAATTGGCTATGGTGATGGCTACCCTCGCGCTTTCCCTAAACAGAACTATGTCGCGATTAATGGCCAGCAAACTCGCGTGATCGGCCGCGTAGCGATGGATATGATCGCTATTGATGTCACAGGGTTAGAAGTGCAATTGGGCACAGAAGTCGAACTTTGGGGTAAAACCCGTCTGGTGGATGATGTGGCTGAAGCGAATGGCACGATTGGTTATGAACTATTATGCCGACTGAGCAATCGTCCACTACGCCAAGTAGTCTGATCTAGTCCTCAAAGTAAAAAAGCCCAACATAGGTTGGCTTTTTCTTTAGGCTGACTTTTGTTCTTCACCCTGTTCTATGCATAATTGCATTAATAAGGCATCGACATGGCTTTGCTGAAAGGCAAAAGGATTAAAGTCATCAAATCCCATTTCCCGACAGAATTGCTGGATCTGACTGCGTTTGGAAATATACTTCATGGACCAGTCCGGGAAACTTGGATATTCAATTTCCTTGGTCTCAAATAATTTAATATCCTGATGGCGAGGATCTTTATTCAGTCGCTCCACCAGCAGACTCTTTAAAGTAAGACATTCACCTTCCAGACATTGAAAAAAATGCCCATCTGCGAAATACAGTACACCTGTCACTTGATGCTGGTAATTAAAATCACGAGCTTCTTTCAGGATATTCGCTAAATCTTCAAGTAAGTCAGTTTTGGGAGAAGTACTTTTACTGGCGTAACAAAATTGGTACATGCGCTAACTTCTCTATTTTTATTATGCTGAACCGCATAGAAGTTAACACTGTACGTGAAAAACCTGAATCACGATAGGTTTTTATAAGAAATACTCATTAGAGGGAACTGGAAGTTCTGCCAATCCCTTTTTCAAGGTCTCTGACCATTGCCGGCTGATTGCCGTGAAATACTCATCATCTTCGGCAATACGCTTGCCTCGTGGCATGATCAGACTGTCTTTTTTATAGACCAGTACATCGAGTGGCATACCGACCGATACATTGGAACGTAGGGTCGATGCAAATGAAATCAGGGAACAGCGCAAAGCTTCATCCAGCGGCATATCATAAGTCAGCGCACGATCCAGGATCGGCTTGCCATATTTACTTTCACCAATCTGGAAATACGGCGTATCACGTGTGGCACAGATAAAGTTCCCTTGCGGATAGACATGATAAAGCTGCATATCCTGATCTTTAAGCTGCCCACCGACCAGCAGATTACAATAGTAATTGCTTTGTTCCGAAATATCGCTCGTAACATTCGCAATCACTTTTTTCAGCGTACTACCTACCAGCTCAGCGACATCAAACATGGTGTGCAAACTCAAGATATTGGGTTCCTGCTTCAGTTCGAGCTGATTTTTGATATGCCCAATTACGGCTTGTGTTGTTGCCAGATTTCCGGATGCCTGTATGACGATCATACGTTCCCCAGGAATACCAAAGGTATACAACTTTCGAAATACAGAAATGTGATCTACTCCGGCATTGGTTCGGGTATCACTGATAAAAAGCATACCTTGCTCTAAACGTAGTGCACAACAATACGTCATTCATTCGTCCTTATTAACATCCTAGTACTTGAACGATGGAATGCATGGATTCCACACCGCCCTTTTCTCTGACACCGCGTACCGGTGCCACATCCCAGTAATCCCGTCCAATCGCCACATAAACATGCGAACTTGGAGTAAATAACAGATTACTGACATCAAAACAATACCATGTCTGGTCTACAAACACCTCTGCCCAAGCGTGACTGGCCAGATGCGAAGCATTTTGTGCATATAAATAACCAGACACATAACGGGCAGGTAAACCTAAATATTTGCACATGGCAATGAAAATATGACTATGGTCCTGACAGACGCCCTGTCTGGACTCAAAAGCATCTATTGCAGAGCCTTGCACTGAAGTACTGTTGGAAATATAAGGCACATGCTCCAGCAAAGCCTGTGCCAGTCCAATCAAATGCTGACGGGTTAATGCAGGAACATGACGTTGTGCAAAATCTTTCATTGCTGCATTACATTGGGTCGATTCGGTCGGCTGTAGAAAAAGATTGGGATTGATTGAATCATTCAGTCCACTCTGATGCGCAGGATTCAGCTCGACTATTCCTTGCGCCATGATAGTCAGGGAATAATAAGGCTCCCGCTGGCTACAGGTCATCCACAGATTATGAAATGCATCTTTCCGGATTTCTTTATTACCCGGTACACTGATATCCCAAGAATGAACCCGCTGATGCGCATTGCTCGAAGGCATCATTTTAATGTACTGAATACTGTTCCTCACCTCGGCCGTGTACATATAGTGCGTTTGATGATTCACCATCAATTTCATACATCTGCCTCAAACAGTTGATGGATATGGTCGCTAAACTGATAGAACTGAATCCGGTTCGGCTCTGTACGCAACTGCTCCCAGTACTGTTCCAGATCATCCCAGCCCATTTCCACCAGAATTCTGACCACATAATCAATCTTGCACAGTGTAGTACTGGTTTCTTCACCCAGGCGTAACTGGTGATCGAGCTGTTCTACACATTGCCCTAAACTGAAAAACAGAAAGATATCGGAAGATTCAGCCTCCAGAATATCTTCACATTCCGTTACCACTTCACAGATATAACCGGCATTTTTGTCTGCGGTTTTGATCAGTTTCATCAGTTCTGCATAGCCTGAAGCAGACAGTACCCCGCGTAATTCCTGAATATTGTCTTTGGCAACTTTAAACTGCTGGCTAAAAGACGCCACTTGCGTAGGATCCAGTACCAGCTCATTTAAGGAACTGGCATCAAAGGCAGGTAAACAGAAAGCATGAGCATACGCTACTGCCGCTTCGTCTTCTAAAAATGGAAAGCGCGCACATAAAAAATGAGTGCGAGATAAATAACGCCCTAGCCAAAAAATATGTTGTGCATTGCTATTCAGCAAAACCATGACATTTTCCTTCTTTGGAATCTTATGAATGTAAATTGTCGACTACCCAGGTATCTTTGATACCGCCACCTTGTGATGAATTCACCACCAGTGAGCCGGGCTGCATCGCCACACGGGTCAAGCCACCCTGTACGATTTCAGTACGATAAGGCGAACTTAATACAAATGGGCGTAAGTCGATATGACGTTCAGCAATACCAAAATTGGTCAAAGTCGGACTAACCGATAAGTCCAAAGTTGGCTGCGCAATATATAAATGCGGCGCAGCTAAAATTTTCTCCCTGAAAGTTTCAATTTGCTGTTTAGAGGCTTGTGGTCCAATGAGCATGCCATAACCGCCCGAACCCTGCGCTTCTTTCACCACCAGTTGATCCAGATGAGCCACGACATAGTCTAATTCTTCAGAATTACGACATTGATAAGTCGGAACATTTTTTAGAATTGGCTGCTCGCCCAAATAAAAATGAATCATTTTGTCGACATATGGATAAACCGATTTGTCATCTGCCACACCGGTTCCCGGTGCATTGGCAATCACAACATTATTTTGCAAATAAGCTGACATCAAGCCAGCCACACCCAAAGTGCTATCCGGTTTAAAGCATAAGGGATCAAGAAACGCATCATCGACCCGTCTATAAATAACATCGACTCGTTGGCGACCACGTATGGTTTTTACATAAACCTTCGAGTGATCAACAAAAAGGTCACGTGATGTTACTAATGGCACATCCATCTCTCTTGCAAGGAAAGAATGTTCATAGTAAGCACTATTAAAACGTCCTGGGGTCAGTACCACCACAAATGGCTTGTCGACATAAGCATTTTCGATCAGGATTTCTTTTAATAATTGTGGATATTGCTCGATTCCGGCAATCTTGGACTGCTCGAATACTTTCGGCATCATTTTTTCACTGATCTTGCGGCATTCCAGCATATAAGAAACGCCAGATGGCGTTCTGAGATTATCTTCTAAGACATAAAACTCGCCCTTGGAATCACGGATTACATCGATCCCGCTAATCTGGCTATAAATCCCGCCTTTCAAGCTATGTTGATACATATGCGGCTGATAGGCCTCATGAGTTAAAATCTGCAATTCAGGAATGATATTGGCTTTTAAAATGTCCTGTTGATGATAAATATCATGTAAGAATAAATTTAGCGCCCGTACCCGTTGTGCCGAGCCTAAAGCCACCATATTCCACTGTTTCCGGTCTATGACTCGCGGAATGATATCGTAGGGAATGGTGCGTTCTACGCCTTCTTCATCGCCATAAACGGTAAAGGTAATACCGTGATGTAAAAAATGTTCTTTTGCTACCTGATTCAGTGCATTGAGTTCATCCAGTGTATGTTGCGATAACCATTCTTCCAGCCTTTGACCTGCCTGACTGGACAGCACATGTTCATCCTGCATTTCATTAAAGAACGTTGAAGATAACTGCTGCAGTAAAAGTTGTGGGTTTGTTGTAGTAGATACCGCTGTAGTTTTAGTGTCTATAAAATTTTTTCCAATATTCTGGGAACTAAATTTATCAATTGTTTCAATCACATTTGTATCCTGATTTCCTTTAAGCATACAAACCCTCGTATTATCATCTATTATAATTAAATCAAAGCAATATCCATGCCATGACATCTGCATTTCAATTACCATTAATCTAATAAATGCCCAATGAACTCAATGCTATTTTCGACCAAGTTGTTTCAGAATTGTAGGACAAATGTTGCACAGAGGGACTTGCGAAAAAATCAGAGTTTTTTTATTGTGTTAAGCTAAACCTAAATCCCATCTTCTTTATTGCCAGCAAAATAAATTATGTCAGCACAAGAAAAAGAAACTTCCAATAGCCTGTATCGCCAATGGCAAATCTTGTCGCGTCTTTCTACCGGCAAATGGATGGGCACACGTGAATTACAGGAAATCCTGAATCGCGAAGGAATTGATATCAGCCTGCGCACCATTCAGCGTGACCTGAATCAGATTGCACAACGCTTTCCAATTGAAAGCAGTAAAACCACGCCGCAAGGCTGGCGTTGGCGCTCAGATGCGCCGCTGCAAAGTTTGCCGCATATGACCAGCTCGCAAGCGGTCACTTTCATGATGGTCGAAGAACATTTAAAACACTTGCTGCCGCCAAGCCTGATCGAGGAAATGAATCCGTGGTTTGATCTGGCAAGACGCAGTCTTTCTTCCCAGAACAATGTCCGGCAGTGGATTAACCGTGTGCGCATTGTTCCAGCTACCCAACCCCTGATTCCACCTGTGGTGGATAAGGCCGCGCAACAAGCAGTGTACGAAGGTCTGTTACAGGACAAACAACTGGAATGTGTGTATCAGGGCCGCGGTCATAACAGCGAAGAAAAAACCTATATTCTCAATCCTCTGGCATTGGTACAAAAAGGGTCGATCATTTATCTGGTGTGTACCCGTCATGACAAATCGGATATCCAGACCTTTGCCTTGCACCGCTTTAAATCGGCCGTCGTGCTGAATTCACGCGCCTTGCATCCGGTCAATTTCGATATTGATGAGTATATTGATTCTGGTGCCTTAGGCTTCCGTGTCGACTTCAACCATCCTACCGAAAATGTCACGCTAAAACTCAGCATGTCAGAGTCGGATGCGCATTACTTTGAGGAAAGCCAGCTCAGCAAAGACCAGAAAATTGAAAAAATGGAAGATGGCATGTCGCTGATCACTGCTACCGTGCCATTTACCTCCCAACTGGTCTGGTGGTTACGCAGCTTTGGTAAAAAGATTAAATATATTGAACCGAGTATTGTGGCTAATGCAGTCGATCAACTGGATGAGGAAAACCCTTAACCACACAGGCTTCATCCAGATTCTTTTAGGTATTCCAGAATAAAAAAATCCCCAAAGTGGGGACTGGAGAATTTTGCTTATATTTTTGTTCTTGTTGTAGTGAGCTGTCGCTGTGCCAAGCTACTTTTCTTTAACACCCCAAAATGTAGCTTGGATGAAACATCAATATTTAAAAATGACTGAGACATAAGCAAGCCAGCTCAGCATTATTAAAGCGAATAGATTTTTTGGTAATGGTTTAAGACTCCTATGTAGTGACTAAACCGACTATAAAGTCATCCGCCTTACTTGTGAAATAAATAGAATGCATGTCTTTTGCAGATTTTTTTCTATAGGACTTTTTCCGCAAAATTTATCTGTAATCGCTGCTGATTCATTGCCTGGCTTAATAGTATTTCTGGCAAGTTTATAAAATCGAATAACAATTCTCTGCTTGTATAAGATACCTCGCTCTGCACATCATAAAGCCCTATAGAAGTAGAAATAGGGACTTAATTTTACAATGGCTAACCCTGCTCAATTAGTACGTCACAAGCTGCTCAATACTTTCTTTTCCCGCCATTCGGTCTGGTTTGCCTGCATTCTGATTGCAGTAATTTTTACTACATTTCATATCGGTTATTCTCCGCGTTATATCTATTATTTTATGCCGCAAACGTTGGTGAATACCCTCTGGATCCTGAGTATTCTGCTGAGTCTGCTGGGTTTGTATGATGTACTGCAAAATAAGCATTCCATTTTGAAAAATTACCCCATCATGGGACATTTCCGCTTTATCTTTGAGGAATTTCGTCCCGAGATTCGTCAGTATTTTATTGAAGCCGACCGCGATGCGCTGCCCTTTTCCCGTATGCAACGCAGTCTGGTGTATCAGCGGGCGAAAAATGAAAATTCAGATAAACCTTTCGGCTCGATTCTGAATGTCTATGAAGATAATTACCGCTTTGTCAGTCATTCCATTACACCCTGCAAAGTTGCCGATCCGCAGACTTTTCGTATCCTGATTGGAAATGAGCAATGTACGCAGCCCTTTTCAGCTTCTATTTTAAATATCTCAGCCATGAGCTTTGGCAGCATGAGTGCTAATGCGATACGAGCCCTTAATCTCGGCGCTCAAAAAGGTGATTTCTTCCATGATACTGGAGAAGGCAGTATCAGTCCCTACCATCTGGAATATGGCGGCGATCTGGTCTGGGAAATTGGCAGTGGTTATTTTGGCTGTCGTACTTTAGATGGGCAGTTTGATCCGGAACATTTTGCTGCACAAGCTAAATTACCCCAAGTGAAAATGATTGAAATCAAACTTTCGCAAGGCGCAAAACCTGGCCACGGCGGTATTTTACCTAAAAGTAAAATTTCGGAAGAAATTGCCCAAATTCGAGGCATCAGTCGTGATCATGATTGTGTTTCACCTTCGAGTCATCCGGCATTTAGCACACCGATTGAAATGATGCATTTCATACAAAAATTACGTGAACTTTCCAACGGAAAACCGGTCGGATTTAAGCTGTGTCTGGGTCAACCGTGGCAGTTTATGAGCATGGTCAAAGCCATGTTACATACCCAGATTTATCCGGATTTTATTGTGGTTGATGGTTCTGAAGGTGGAACCGGTGCTGCACCCATTGAATTAATTGACTATGTCGGTGCGCCTTTAAGAGAAGGTTTACTGTTTGTACACAACACCCTTGTTGGTGCAGGTTTGAGAGATAAGATCAAAATTGGTGCAAGTGGTAAAATAATTAGTGCATTCGATATTGCCAGCACGCTTGCCATTGGTGCGGATTGGGTGAACTCTGCCCGTGGTTTTATGTTTGCAGTGGGCTGTATTCAGGCACAAAGTTGTCATACCAATCAATGCCCTGTCGGAGTCACCACCCAAGACAAAGATCGCCAGAAAGCCTTACATGTGCCGACCAAGGCCGAACGGGTGTTTCATTTTCATAAAAACACCTTACATGCCCTGTCTGAACTAATAGCTTCCGCAGGTCTCAAACACCCTTCCGCTATTAAGGCGCATCATCTGGCACAACGCGTGAATAATCACGAAATAAAGAACTTTGCGCAGATTCATTTTTGGCTCAAAGAAGGTGAATTATTGTCCTGTGAAAATAAGGATGAGGAGAACTTCTACTTCCGGATGTGGAATTTGGCCCAATTAGAAAAATTTTAAATCAATAGCATTAGAACTAAAAAAGGCGTTTTCATAAACGCCTTTTTAAATATTAAATTTTCAATCTATTAATAATAAGTTTTGCTGCCGTGTGCATGCAGAAAGGCAGGAATCAAACCCGTCAATGCAGCACGAATATCAGCACGCTCATTGATTAACTGATGCGAACCCTCTTCTAGCATAAGCAAAGTCTGGAGTCTGAATTTACGTCGGATAAATTCGATATTATAACGCCAGTCCACAGTCTGATCCTGTGCACCCTGCGCCAGCCAGACTGGAATACGACAAGCCGGACGCGCTTCCATTTCCAGCATCCAGCGTGACATCGCTAAAATCCAGTCCATGCCCATCATTCGCGGTTGTAATGGATCTTTAAGCCGGATAAAACGCAGAAACTCCGGATTATGATTATTGCGTCTGAAATGCCGGGGAACTTCACGTTTGATTCGGCTAATAATGCCCAATCCGACCGAATTATGCCACCAGGCAGTTTTGGCGGGACGAATCAATGGTGATAATAGCAAGACCCGCTCAACAAAAGGATTTTCACGACGTTCTGCAAATTCCAGTAAATGGTGCATCCAGATCGCACCGCCGGTACTCTGCCCGATGCCAACCCAAGGTTTCGGTAATTGTGAGGCATGTTGCACATAACGATGTACGGCATGCAAAACCTGCTGATAATGATCAAAATTCTGAATGCTGGCAGGTGAACCATCACTCAGACCATGTCCAGGCAGATCATAGGTCAACACACTAAAACCCTGTTCTAAAAGCTCTTTGACAATCGGCTGATAAATGCCGCTATGTTCCAGATAACCATGCAACAGAAAAGCAGTTCCCTGAATCTTGTCAAAGCGGGTATTTTCCAGATTCGGTTCAAACACCTGTACATGCAACTTGAATAATGGCATCTGTACATAGCCCTGCCAGTGTTTGCAGTCCAGTAAATCAAAACCATAAAGCTTTCGATAGGACTGCAGATCAATCGGCGGTTCATCACTACGATTCAGGTTTAAAGGTGGCAAGAGTTGAGGCGTAACATCCCGACTCGGAATGGGTAAATCCAGCTGTTTCAGAATGGTGGGATTTAAAAATGGGATATCAGACATTATGGCACCTCCCGACAGTCACTGGATCCAAACCACATATCGCGCATGGTCGCCAACATTTCATAATTGGCACGACGACTGTGATCATAATTTTGTGCACTTGGACGCCATCGTGTCAATGGCGTTGGCATCGGCGCTTCTACCGGAATGGTTTGTATGCCATTTAACGCAAATAAACGGCGGGTACGCGGCATATGATAACGATCCGTAATCAGAATCACTGTAGGCGCTCCACCTTTCTTTTGTAATAATAATGAACTGAAACGGGTATTTTCACAGGTATTCATGCTGCGATCTTCCAGTAATTTGGCATCGACACCATGATTTTTCAGCCAGCGCTGCATATACGGTGCTTCGACCCCACTCAGAACAATCGGCAACTGGTAATGTTTCTCTACTGCCAGCGTGGTTTCCAGCCGTAGTCGCGTATAGTTATTGACGACAATTTCTTTGCTCTGTTCATCCTGAGTTAAGCCACCACCCAATACCACAATGGCATAAGGTTGGGAACTATTCGCCGGTTTAGCCTGCTGTTGCTCTTGTAGTAAAGCCAAGTCCTGCTGGATTTCCTCTCCATCGGTTTCCTGTACCGAACTGGCTTCACCCTGCTCAAGTGGATGCGTCGTCAGAAACTCCATATATTGCTCAATGCGTTCCTTATTTTCACTACTGTCCCACTCCAGCAATTCCCGGACATTGGCTGTCGGATCGGCTGGTTCTGCATCTTCCTGTGAGGACAATAAGGGCACCTGAGCAGGTGGACTTTGCTCTGCTTTTTGATCCTGCTGTTCGCGCTGATATTCTTCAATCACCTGCTGCAGTGCTTTATAACGTGCCTGAATCAACATGAGGTTGGCCGAGTTATTTTGCTGGATATCCTGTTCCATGACCTTTAAATACGCCTGACGGGCAATCCACAAATCAGAGCCAGGTTCCAGATTTTCATGTTCGCTGAGTGCAGCCATTTTCTGGCTTTGAGCCGCGACTTCATTTAGCTCTAAGGAGACAAACTGGTTTAAGCCCTTGACGATCATTTTTGAGTAAAAAGGCGTATAAACCAACACCAGTAGACAGCCGCATAGCACAAACAGTCCAGTGACAATTTGTAGCAAACGTACCATCCAATGGGTGTTTTTCATGTTATTCCTCTTCCTGATGAGAACGGATCAAGCCATTTTTATCGAACAATACAGGTTCAGGTTCCAGCATCAGACTAAATTTTTCCCAAACTGATTGCTGTACCCCACGATACGTTTTACGAACATCGGTGAGAGAGGCTTGACCATAATTCACCAAGACCAATGCCTGTTTGTGAAACATGCCGACAGGCCCCAACTGTTTACCCTTCCAGCCCGCCTGATCAATCAGCCAGCCCGCTGCTAGTTTAACTTGAGCATTGGCTTGTTGGTAATGGGGTAAATTCGGGAAAGATACAGTAATTTGGTCAAAGACCGCCTGATCAACCACTGGATTTTTAAAAAAGCTACCCACGTTGGGAAATTCTTGCGGATCAGGTAATTTGCTCTGACGAATCTGAATGACCTGTTGCTGCAGGTTTTCTGCTGTGAGCTGATCACCAACCGCAGTCTTCAGATCACCATAATTCAGTTTCAAATCTGGCTGTTTAAGTAATCTAAAAGTCACATGGGTAATCACATAACGGTTGGGATCATCTTTAAAAATACTATGCCGGTAGGCAAATTGACAGTCTGCTGCCTGAATCGAGGCAAATTGTTTCAGCTGACGGTCATAGACCTCGACGGAATCGATAAACTCGCCGACTTCAACGCCATAAGCGCCAATATTCTGTACTGGCGAAGCACCGACACGTCCAGGAATCAGGGCCAAATTTTGTAAACCATACAGACCTTGTGCTGTAGTCCAGAGCACGAAGTCATGCCAGCCTTGTCCGCCGCCTACACGTAAACGTTGCGACTGATCATCAGCATCCAGCATTTCAATGCCTTGAATATCCATATGCAGAACTAGCGCATCAATCTGCTCCGGCAACAACATATTACTGCCGCCTGACAGGATCAGCAAATTGAGTTGCTGCTGTTCCGCAAAATCCAGTGCAGTTAGCAGATCAGCGGTGGATTGAATCTGAGCATAGTGCGAAGCAACTGCTTCTAAATTTAAGGTATTAAAAGGTTTAAGTTGAACCTGGGTTTGAATCTGCATCGCTTAAACCTTGTGTAAATTCTGTTTAAAAATCTCAATCCAGGCCTGGCTGCTGGACTCACACTGATCAAGCACCCGTTCAAAGCCATCCGCTTCGCCATAATAGGGATCCGGTAAGGCCTGTTTCGGATAGGTCTGATCATGTTCACTCATCAATGCCACACGTGCACGTACATGACCAAACTGAGTTTCTGCCAGACGCTGTATGTTCTGGATATTGGATAAATTCTCCAGATCCATCGCCAGAATCAGATCATAATCAATAAAATCATGCGGAATAAGTTGACGTGCGCGAAGTGCTGAAAGGTCATAGCCACGTTTCAGCGCATGCTGCTGGCTACGCAAGTCCGGTGCCTTGCCCGGATGATAATTACTGGTTCCCGCAGAACCGACCACAATATTCAGTTGCTGTTCATCACAATAATGTCTGAGTACAACTTCTGCCGTGGGAGAGCGGCAAATATTTCCCAAACAAACACATAACACCTTGTATGGCGTTCTGGATGACATAAACAACCTCAGAGCTACTTTATTTTAAGGATTCTTATGTTAAGTTATTTATATACTGATTCCTATCTTACAACCATAGAATAATCTCGTATTTGCAATAAAAAAATCAAGGATATCGCCATGAATCGTTTTCAGTTTCAAACCGTCCCCAATATCATTGCCGGACTAGGCACGATTCAGGAATTATTTAAAATTCTAAAAAATGGCCGTTATCAACGTCTTCTGCTAGTGACTGACCCGGGGATGCTGAAGCAGCAATTACATCTGCCGATTCTGGATATTATTGAATCTGCCGGACTGGAGTATGTGATTTACTCGGATGTTCAGGCCGATCCGCCCGATACAGTGGTG
Organism: Acinetobacter sp. NPDC052428; assembly: GCF_044547685.1. GTDB lineage: Bacteria > Pseudomonadota > Gammaproteobacteria > Pseudomonadales > Moraxellaceae > Acinetobacter > Acinetobacter lwoffii_G. The sequence continues at coordinate 87,571 of NZ_JBIUAT010000004.1, read as the reverse complement.
CTTGAAGCGGTGGCTTTTGCAAAACAGGAAAATATTGATGTGGTGCTGGGCTTTGGTGGTGGCAGCTCGATGGATGTGGCCAAACTCATTGCAATTTTGGCGCATCCTGAACAGCATCAGACATTGTCTGATCTGTATGGCGTTGATAATGCCACCGGACCGCGTTTAGCTTTAATTCTGGTACCAACTACGGCTGGAACAGGTTCAGAAGTGACGCCGATTTCGATTGTCACCACAGGTGAAACCACCAAGACCGGCATTGTCGCGCCCATTCTCTATGCAGATGTTGCCATTCTGGATGCAACCTTTACTCAAAATCTGCCGGCACAGATCACTGCCGCCACCGGCATTGATGCCATGGTGCATGCCATTGAAGCCTATACCTCAAAACACAAGAAAAACCCTTATTCGGATATGCTGGCCAAACAGGCCTTAAGATTACTTAATGCCAATCTGCAGCGCGTGCTACAAGACAGATATGATTTAGATGCGCGTCAAAATATGCTGGTCGGTTCCATGCTGGCCGGACAAGCCTTTGCCAATGCACCAGTCGCCGCCGTACATGCGCTGGCTTATCCACTGGGTGGACATTTTCATCTATCGCATGGGCATAGCAATGCGCTGGTTCTAACTGAAGTATTAAAGTTTAATGCGCCAGCGGCCAAACAGCTCTATGCGGAATTGATGACCTGGCTGGATCCTTACAGTAAAGGTTGTCATGATGGCCTGACTGATCTGTTTATTGATCATTTTAATAATCATCTGATGCAAAGCGGTTTGACCCTAAAACTGAATCAGTTGAATATTCCGGAAGATATGCTGCAGGTCATGGCAGAAGATGCGATGCAACAAAGCCGGCTGTTGCAGAATAATCCACGTGAACTCAAGGTGGAGGATGCTTATCAGATTTATCAGGCGATCTATGCCTAGATCAATTTCCACTTAAGCCTTATCTAGCTGAGGACTGAATAGTGATGAAAGCCACCATCAAACAGCGCGAACACTATACATTTTTCCTGCCCATTCAAACCCGATGGGCAGACAATGATCTGTACGGCCATGTCAACAATGTGACTTATTACAGTTATTTTGATACCGCAGCCAATGCCCTGCTGATTCAGGAGGCTGATTTTGACCCTAAATATTCCCCGATGATTGGGCTGGTGGTCAGCTCCAACTGTCAGTTTAATCAGGAACTGTCTTATCCGGAAATTATTGAAGTGGGCGTGGCCATTGAAAGTATGGGAAATTCATCGCTCAGCTATGATCTGGCTATTTTTAAACGCAACTCGGATACAGCCGCTGCGCAAGGCAATTTTGTCCATGTATTTGTCGATCGTGAGACACGAAAAAGCACCCCGATTCCAGTTGAAATGCGGGATGCTTTATCTCGATTTGTTGTGACTTAACATCCAGCCTATTTCAGCTGAATATTTTGCAGTTCACCGTCAAACTGCTGTAACAGATTGCGTACTGCCGGTTCAGCATGTAACAATTCTTCGGCACGTTTAAAGGCACGTGCCTTACGCTGATGCTGCATGGTATATGGCGTGAGCTGATCCACATTTTCAAATTTCACCTGGAAATTGGTTTGCGGCCATTGCTGTTGTAAGGCCGCTTCCAGATTATGTTGCAACTGGGTCAACAGCTGCTGGTACTGTTCAGGAATATGGAAAACGGATTCGCCATTCATCTGACCAGTCATGACGCCATACTGTGCCAGTTCCTGTACCGCTGGAGAAAGTTGGCTATTACGGAACCAGTATTCCCATTTTTCTACGCTCCACTCGCCTTCTAAGGTTTGCTCAGGTATTTTTAAAATATCCTGTGGCATCAGATTCTGCGTATTTACATCTTGGGAAATATCTTCCAGCAAAGCTGTCTGTGCAACTGGCTGAACCGGAACTGTATTTTCAAGAGCAGGCTGAGCAATCGAATCCTGTGAAAGTTCCAATTCCGGTGCAGCAAGACTAAATTCCTCATCAGCAGACATACTGTCTTGTGCTGGCTCGGTAGGGATGACAGCATCTGCAGGAATAAACTCTTCAAGCAGCAAATCAGCCGAACTGTTGCTGGTAGCAGGTGCTTCTGGCGTACTCTCGATTTCATCAAAACCAAATAAGCCTTTGTCATCATTTGGATCAAAAATAATTTGATCACTAGACTGCACTTCTTCAATGGTGGTCTGAATTACTACGGGCTGGACAGATTCAGGCTCAGTGATGCTAGTTGGCTCGTCTTCATCCAAAAAATCATCCGAAGAAGGTTCAGACGCTGATGCGACATCAATCTCCTCATCTGTCTCATCGTCCAGAGAAAAATCATCAAATACAGGCTCCGCTTCAAATGATTGTGTTTCTACGGACTCAGATTGAAGTTGTGTCTGAACGGGCTGCTGTAGGCGTGTTGTATGAGTTGTTGCCTGTTGCGGTGCAGTCTCCTGCATCACCGGAATTTCGCTTGGCTGTAAGGGACGGAAAGCCAATAAACGTAGCACCGTCATCTCAAAGCCTTGTTCCTGTGTAACTGCAAGCTGTAAATCGGCACGCCCCTTACAGGCAATCTGATAATAGAGTTGCAGGTCTTGTGCTGAAATTAGAGCCGATAATTGCATGATCTTTTGATTGATCTCTGCACTGTATTTCAGGCTCAGATCTGGCAGGTACTGCAATAAAGCCAGTTCATGTAGGGTCGAAATCAACTGGTCGAGCACCAGTGACACATCCAGAGCTTGCTGACGGAATTGTAGTAATAACTGACTGACCTGCGCTTTCTGGTTCTGATGAATCGCCAGAATCAGATCATAAATAATGGTACGGTCAATCAGACCGAGCATGTCTTTAACATCCTGATGCTGGATTGCACCCTGACCATAGGCAATCGCCTGATCGGTCAACGACAAGGCATCACGCAGAGAACCTTGTGCAGATTCAGCAATCTGCCAGATCGCATCCTGATCAGACTGAATACTTTCTTTGCTAAGAATATGGCCCAGATGTTCGGTAATTTCATCGACTGCCAATGGGCGCAAGGTAAATTGCAGACAGCGAGAAATTACGGTAATTGGCAGTTTTTGCGGATCGGTGGTTGCAAATAGGAATTTGACATGTTCCGGCGGTTCTTCTAGCGTCTTTAATAAGGCATTGAAAGAATGCGTGGACAGCATGTGCACTTCATCGATCAGGTAGACCTTGAAGCGGCCTTGAGTCGGTGCATAAGGCACATTGTCGAGCAACTCGCGGGTATCTTCGACCTTGGTACGGGATGCCGCATCAATTTCAATCAGGTCAATAAAACGACCTTCATTGACTGCGGTACAGGTCGCACAGACTTCACAAGGCGTCGAGGTAATACCGGTTTCACAGTTCAAGCACTTCGCCAAAATACGTGCAATCGTGGTTTTTCCAACACCACGCGTTCCCGTAAACAAATAGGCATGATGCAAACGACCACGTTCGAGCGCGCTGGTTAAAGCACGTGATACATGGTTTTGCCCCACCAATTCATTGAAATTACGAGGACGGTATTTTCGCGCAAGTACTTGATACATGTATGCTCCTTTTTACAGGTCTAAGCATACTGTTTTTTTATGAAATAGTGAAATGAATGCCGGTTTATAAAGAATAAAAATCCCTTGATCAAAATCATTAAAAAATGGATATAAAACAGATGCTTTTTAAAAATTAGACGGATTCAAACAGGATAAAGTCACTTTGCATCTGGTAGCGTTTGCCTGTTTGATCTTCACGAATTTCCAGAACATGCTTTTTCAGATCGACATACAGCAGATTTCGGGTATCGACATTCAGCAGTTCAATCTTTTGTTGTGATTCATCCTGAAACCGAATCTGCCCGCTCATCGTTTTAATTTCATTATGACCACTTAAACTTTCACGCTGTAAAGTAAAGGTCTGATCTTCATTTAAAGTTAAGGCCACTGCCATGCCGGGACAATCTTCACAACTTGAAAAGCATCCCATACATGGCGTTGTGCCCTGATAATTTCCCACCCATGCAGGTAGCTGCACCTTGGCTTCAGCGACAGTATTTTTAACTGATTGATTTTGATCCTGACAACCAAATAAAGCACCGGTTACCACTAAAGGAATCAATATCACTTTCTTCATGCTTTCATTTCACAGAACTGGAATTCGCCACAAAATAGCACATTTTAAAGGATAGATTAAATCCTGGATCAGGGTGATCTAACGCCAGCCTTTGCGCCCGGTCAGTACCGCATCCGCACAGCGCAAGGTTTCCTGAGTCAAACCCCAAAGACGGTAGTCTCCAGTCAATGAACCTGTAGGAAAGTTATGTGTATAGGCAAAACTTAAACCGCGCTCAGGATCGCACCAGGCACCAGAGCCATTGAAACCCATATGCCCAAAACCTTTAGAGGCTTTTCCTAAAGTGAGAACACGGTGATAACCCAAGCGCCAGTGCATTGGTAAAGGCATGACCCGATCTCTTGTTTTGTATTGCACCTGACTAAGTCGCTGGAATACCTCCTGCGAAATCAGTTGCTGACCTTGCCATTCACCACGACTGGCCAGCATGGCATAGATTTTTGCCAGACTCTCTGCAGTAAAGACACCATTGGCGGAGGGAATAATCGCTTGTAGACCCTCATGACTAAAGAAACTAAAGTTCTTCATGCCCTTAGGAATCATGCCATCCTGAAAATCCTGTGGGCTCTGCCCACTAAAGACCAAGGCTCGTTCCATCAGATTGGGTTTTCTTGGCGTGGTTTTTCTCACAGGCTGTGTTTGAGACTTGGCTGCTTTAGGCTTTAAAATGGGTAATGCTACCCGAGCTAACTCATGCGTCGGCACACTGAAATAGGCCCCATTTAATTGTAATGGCTGAACCAGATATTCCTGCATCAGTGCCCCCAGTTTTTTACCAGTCGCTTTTTCTAATGCCCCACCTACCTGCCAGCCAAAGGTTAGCGGTTGGTAAGCAGCATCGGTTGCAACCTGAAATCGTGGTTCAGCTGCCGCAATCCGGTCCAGCATCTGTGACCAGTCGGCCATTTCAGTGGCATCATCAATGAGATTACGGATATCAAACAGTCCGCTTTGATGACTCAACATATGCGCCAGAGTAATATTTTCTTTACCCTTTTGTGCAAATTCAGGCCAGTATTCTGCAACCGGTCGATCATAATCCAGATAACCGTGACTGACCAGAATATGTGCCAAAGTCGCCAGTACGCCTTTGCCAGTGGAATAACACAGCGACATGGTATCGGGTTGCCAGTTTTCAGTGACAGACTTTTTACCGGTATGAATATCGACGACCTTGTGTCCCTCAAAATATACCACCAGCGCCGCACCACCCTGTTCGGTACGTGCATCCTGCAAACGGCTAAACTGACGGGCAAGATCGCTAAAACGTTCATCGACATTGCCCTGATAATTGTGCTGATCAGCAAACAGATAATCTTTAATTGGCTGCATCATTCTATCCATAGAATATTGATCCCTTAAAATGAAAAGCCTAAATCAGATTTAGGCTTTTGATTCAGATTTAAATCGCTTTGATATGGCCGGTGACATGCGGTTTTTGATTCTTACTGTTTCGAATCAGGAAATCTGTCTCATTCGCTGTCTGGGCCGTCAGGAACTCAACTTTAGATGGCAAGTACATCGGCAACTTGAACCAGACATCAGCTTCATAGGCATCTGGCAATGACAGATTCGCCAGTGCTTTGGCCTTGCTCCACATACCATGTGCAATTGCCTGTTTAAAGCCAAAGGCTTTCGCCATGACTGCATGAATATGGATCAGGTTAAAATCACCTGAGGTCATGGCATAACGGCGACCAGTATTCTCCGAGATGTTCCATTCATTATTGAGTATATATTCTGGCGCTTGGCTTTCTGCAGGTTTGGCAGCAGCTTTGCTATTGGTCTTTTGACGTGACAGATAAGTCGTCAATGCTTCAACTACGACCTCGCCTCCAACTTTCACTGTAGTAATGAAATCAAACTGCACACCTTTATCATGTGGCTTCAATTCGCCAAATTTGCATGCTAGGGTCAAGGTTTCATTGACGCCGATTTTACGGTATTGCTTCACTTGGTTACGGATATGTACCAGACCCAAGATCGGAAACGGAAATGCTTCTGAAGTCATCATGTGCATTTGTAGACTTTGTGAAAGCACCGTCAGATAGATTGCTGGAATATAACCATTATTTTTAAAACCGCAGACTTCATTATAGGCTTTCAGATGTTTTTGATCGACCTTGAATGAATCCACCACATATTCAACTTGCGGTAGAACTTTTTCAGCTTTCGGCTTTTTAAAAATCAAGCCTTGAATCACTTTTGGATAGGCTAAATAAGGTTTTGGAAGTTGACTAAAATGGCGCGTATTCATACTGAACCTTTAAAATATTCTTTTCATTTATATATGAGTAGAGTTCTCTCTCCCTTTGGGAGAGAGTTAGAGAGAGGGCTAAAAAAGGCCCCTAATCTCCCTCTCCTAAATCCTCTTCCTGAGCTTTAATTAAACTGCAAGAAAGGACTTGAATGCTTTAAGCCCCTAAAAGACTTTGACCACATACACGTACCACGTTGCCATTTAAACCTGTTGATGCAGTAGCAGCAAACATTGCAATCGTTTCTGCAACATCGACAGGTAGACCGCCTTGACTCATCGAATTCATACGGCGGCCCGCTTCACGGATCGCAAATGGAATCGCAGCCGTCATTTGTGTTTCGATAAAGCCCGGTGCAACGGCATTAATGGTTATACCATTTTTTAATGTCGGTGCTGTGAATTTTACTAAACCAATCACACCGGCTTTAGAGGCTGCATAGTTGGTTTGACCCAGGTTACCTGCAATCCCTGAAATTGAGGATACACAGATAATACGGCCATTGGCATTTAGACCATCGTGGTAAATTAAATAATCATTCACGCGTTCTATTGCAGACAAGTTGATATTAATCACCAGATCCCATAGCTCAGGCTTCATATTGGCCAAGGTCTTGTCACGGGTAATTCCGGCATTGTGCACAATGATGTCTAAGCCGCCATGCTCAGCTGCCGCTGCCTTAATCTTCTCACCTGCATCTGCAGCTGTAATATCAATAGCCAAGGTAGAACCGGCAATCTCACCGGCTACGCGATCAAGGTCAGCCTGCTGTTGTGGAACATCCAGACAGATAACATGTGCGCCATCACGTGCCAATACATGAGCAATCGCTTCACCAATACCACGGCTCGCACCAGTCACTACAGCAGTTTTGCCTGCTAATGGTTTAGTCCAGTCCACATCCACTTTTTCAGCAGGTGAAACACGGATCACCTGACCAGAAACATAGGCAGAACGTGGAGAAACTGCAAAACGTAAAGCAGACTCAAGATTTGCTTCAGCACCAGCATCTACATAGATCAGGTTTGCTGCAATTCCCTTTTTAAACTCTTTACCAACAGATTTTACAAAACCTTCCAGTGCACGTTGAGCAATGGACTGGCTGACTGATTTAGCAGTTTCAGGTGTAATCCCCACAATCACGACACGGCCAGAACTTTGGATTTGACGCGCAATCGGGTTGAAGAAATCATAAAGTGATTTTAACTGTTCTGAATTTTCGATTCCTGAAGCATCAAAAATGACAACTTTGAATTTTGATTCTTTATCGCCCGGATTGAACGCACCCAGATTCAGTCCAGCCGATGCAGCAGCCTGTTGCAGTTCAGCATTATTGCCCGCATAGCTATTGGCATGAATATTTGCCAGAACCTGAGCAATAGCACCCGTCAATCGACTTGCTGGTGCTGCGCCCAACAATACTGCACCTTTTACCACCGGGATCGCAGACTCAAAACGGTCTAAAGAAGTTGGGGATGGCAGACCCAAATTTTTAATGACAAATTTACCAATATAAGATTTTGCAAAAGTTTGGTACTGATCAGTCATGTTTATTCTCTCATACAAATTAATTTTTGGTTGATCTAAAGTTATCCTTAAACTTCAATATGATGCCAGACACATATATTTCAATAGATCCGCCAGATTCCGCTCAATCATACTTGAGATAATAGACAGATGACTTGACCTGAGCGCAGTCTGTAATGTCATTGTAGTCAATACAGCCTATGCTCTTCTATGCTAATGTAAGCACCAAGAAGACGATCTATTTGCCTGGTAAAGCCTTATGAGCAAAACAACTCAAGAAAATCCAGCAGTCGAGAACTCTGCGACAGAAACTGTGTCAAAACCATCAACGCGCACCAAGCGTAGCACTAAAAATACTGACACAGCCACTGGGACAGAAAAAAGTCCGACTAAAACCACGCGTACACGGAGCACACCTGCCCGTGCCAAAAATACGACTTCATCTGAAAAAGATTCAACCTCTACAACACAGACTTCTGTTCTACAGGAACCAAACATGAGCCAAAATACAGTTCGCCGCGTTGCGATTATCGGTGGTAACCGCATTCCATTTGCCCGTTCTAATGGTGCTTACTTTACGGCATCCAATACTGACATGTTTACAGCAACCCTGAACGGCCTGGTTGAACGCTTTAATCTGCAAGGTCAACGCTTAGGGGAAGTGGTTGCGGGTGCGGTACTGAAACACAGCCGTGACTTCAATATGACCCGTGAATGCGTATTGAACACTGCCCTTGCACCTGAAACGCCTGCTTATGACATCCAGCAGGCATGTGGTACTGGTTTGCAAGCGGCATTTCTTGTTGCCAACAAGATTGCTTTAGGTCAAATCGAAGTGGGCATCGCAGGTGGTGTAGATACAACTTCCGATGCGCCAATTGCTTTTGGTGATGGTTTACGTAAAGCCCTGCTTGAGCTAAACATTGCGAAAACTGCAAAAGACCGTCTAAAAGCATTGACCAAGATCAATGTGAAAGACCTGATGGATGCACCCAAAAATGGTGAGCCACGTACAGGCATGTCTATGGGTGATCATCAGGCGATTACCACACTGGAATGGGGAATTTCCCGTGAAGCGCAAGACGAACTGGCAGCATCTTCACACCAGAAAATGGCTGCGGCTTATGAAGAAGGTTTCTTTGATGACCTGATCACACCATTCCTGGGGCTTAAACGTGACAATAACCTGCGTGCTGACTCAAGCGTTGAAAAACTGGCGAAATTAAAGCCGGCCTTTGGTAAGGGTGATGCCCGTACCATGACTGCGGGTAACTCTACGCCGCTGACAGATGGTGCTTCTTGTGTACTATTGGCTTCTGAAGAATGGGCGAAGGCAAATGGTCATGAAGTGTTGGCTTACCTGACTTTCCAGGAAACTGCTGCAGTTGATTTTGTCGAGAAAAAAGAAGGCCTGTTGATGGCGCCTGCTTATGCCGTGCCTCGTATGCTAGAGCGTGCAGGTCTGAAACTGCAAGACTTCGACTATTATGAAATTCATGAAGCTTTTGCATCTCAAGTATTGTCTACGCTGAAAGCTTGGGAAGATCCGAAATTCTGTAAAGAGCGTTTAGGTCTGGATGCTCCATTAGGTTCAATCGACCGTGCTAAACTGAACGTAAAAGGCTCATCTCTTGCGGCTGGTCACCCATTTGCAGCAACTGGCGGTCGTATCATTGCGACAGCAGCAAAACTGATTCACCAGAAAGGTTCAGGTCGCGTACTGGTGTCGATCTGTGCAGCCGGTGGTCAAGGTGTAACGGCAATTATTGAAAAATAATCCGTTAACCGAGCTAATTAAAAGCCCCTCAATTGAGGGGCTTTTTTATGTTTTAGAGATTTGGCATCGGGTTATTTTTGAAGTATTCATCCACTTTGTTCCACGGCGCAGTCGATGCTACGCCTTTCACCATATTCTGGTTCACACCCTGACAAAGCGCGCTGTCCGGTGTTAAGTGAAAAGCATTCACATTTGGGTCCATATAAGGAATTGAGCCTGGACGGCGCTGGAAATAGAAGTTTAACCAATCGACCATAGCTTCAAAACCATAATTCGACATGGCCCATGCACTATTATGCCCGCCCCAATGATGACCAAATTCATGTGCAATAATTCGATAGCCAGATAATCTGTAATGGCCATAGAACAACCAGGTATCTACTCCCAAGACTGCTCCACCTCCTAGACCACCACCCATATTAGTAATACCTAGGTTAATTTCATTGCGGTTAAGAATTTCCCGATAGATCCGGACATAATCTTCTGGCTGAAAGAAACCATTCGGTCCTTCTACCTGACCATCATTGCCAAAAAAATCGTGTCCCATGACTGCTTTATGGGTTAAACCATAAGGTTTCAAATTCTAGAGTACTGAGCATATAGGCCAGATTGGTCATCATCATGACCCATTCCCGAGCATAGACCGGCGTAATACGGCACCATTTATTCGGTTCATCATAGGTACCGAAATAAATTTTCCATTTGGCTTTAATCTGGTTCAGCTTTTTGACATGCTCATCAGTCTCAGAGCTAATTTTCAGATCAAAAATATTGCTTGGATTTTGTGTGATCTGACTCAGACCTGCCAGCTGGATCGAGCCTGTGCCATCAAGCAACGGGAAACGGGATTGATCGGTCAGTTTGAGATCAAAATTTGCCTTCGAAAATGGCGTCAACTGATCCAGCTTAGCCAGAATCACCCAGTCTTCTGAGTTTTTAATCTTGGCACGAATCTGCAAATCACGTACAGGCACAGCACTGTAACTTTGCACATGCAGGCGATTGCCATTTAGAGTTGCCGATAAAATATGGTCCATATAGACATGACGCTGGCTGCTATTGGTCAAGGTTTCCCATGATTCACCATCCTGCAAGACACGGCTTCTCTCGCGTGCTTTAGATTCGGTTAAAATCATAGCTTGGTTTAGCTGGGTGGATTTATTCTGTTGCAGGGTCAGCATTGGCAGAATATGAATTTTCTGATTAGCCATGTGTAATAGATTCTGACCATAAATATAAAGATCGCTGGCCTTGGCTAGTCGGCTGCTCTGGGTTTGCCCTTTTACAATATAATCTCGGAAGGTATCCACACTTTTATTGGGTAAGATAGACTCCAAGTTAAAAGATTTTTCCCGGTAGCTTTCTACAGTTCCATCATTTCGTGATACATAGACCAAGCCATCGTTATGGCGATGCATGACTGCCGACAAATTCGTTTCTGTTAAAATGGGCGCAATATTATTTCCATTTTCCTGAATCTGATTGATATCGTGAACATAGTTCATACCATCGGGCAGGCTGGTATACAGATAGTCGCCCATGACCTCCATACGTGCATTACAGTTGCGTGCACAGCCCGGCAAGCTGAGTCGTGCAAATTTCCGGGCCTTTAAATGGTTTTGTGCTGTCACATCACTTTGACGCCAGACATTGATCCGGCCTTCAATATCAGGCACATACACGTAACGATCATCGGCAGTCACTGCATTGCTATGTACCAGCGAATAATTAAGCGCATCGCCCCACCACACACCTGTACCGAGTGCCATAATGAAGCTCGGTTGCTCACTACTAATATCTAAAACATCAATTCGGTTCGAGCCATAATTGGCCACATACAAACGCCCTGCATGGATTTCCAGATCATTCAGACTGTCCCATTTCTTGACCAGACCCGAAATCTTCATAGGATCAATCGCACTGAGTGCACGTTTTTGTTTTAAGTCATAACGTAAAATATTCGATTCGGCCTGACTATTGGCAATATAAAGGACATCGCCATTCACCACTATGGCGGTGGGATTCCAGGTTTTCAGACCGAAATTCCCTGCTGTTAATTCTGAACCTACATCTAGAACCTTAAATTCCGCAATTTTGCTCAGTTGCTCTCCCGCACCAGGTGATGTCACTGAATCTGGCCCTGTTGGCTGTGACGTACTACTATCACCTCCTCCCCCCCCACAACCAGACATCAGTAACACGATGGATACTGACAAGGTCACTCGTCTAAATAGCATTAAATTCCCCAATAAATTTAAAAATTGAAATAAAAAATCAATGTCTTATAGCTTAATTTTCAGCTGGGTTCGAGCATAAAAAATGAGGACTTGATCAAGTCCTCATCGCTGAATATTTCACCTTTCGCATTCTGAAAAGGGAGTCTGAACTGTGTGGTATTTTTTATGGCTTATTTGATGATGAGATTTTCCGATAATCCGGCTCTTGCCCCAGTCTGGCTTCTAGATGATCATAAACCCACTGAAAAATAAAGGTATAGACCAGAATACAGAGCGTTAAAGCTAAGTCTAGCAAAAAAGCTTGCCCCAGACTCATGTGTAAGGCATAAGCTACCATTGGAATAGTCGCCAGCATCAAACCGCCTTCAAAGCCAATTGCATGAACAATTCGCACTTTAATGGTTCTTTCCAAATGATGTCTGGCTTCAAACTTTTCAAAATAATGATTAAACAGCATGTTCCAGAGTACTGAAGTCACGGCCATGGCAATTCCTAGCATACCTGTGACCTCAAGCGGCATATGCATTAATGTACTTAGCAGGACAGCGATCACGACCAGTAGAATGCCTTCATATAAGGCAGCATGAATCAGTCTTCTTTTGGAAATTAACATATCAAATCAGCTCAATTCATTCCATGATGCAAGGATTTTATTTCTTTAAATCTGACTATTCGAGTTAGAATCTATCAATAAAAATGAAAGATTAAAGATATGAATGTTAATCAAGAACAGCTGCTGATGTTTAAAACCGTGATGGAAACCGGTTCTTTCTCTGCGGCTGCACGTCAACTGGGCAAAGTACCTTCAGCAGTCAGCATGGCCATTGCCAATCTGGAAATTGACCTGAATCTAGAACTGTTTCAGCGTATAGGTCGTGAACCGAAACCAACTGCACAAGCGCAGGTATTGTATGAAAAAACCCAGCAGCTACTGGTAGAAATGAACCAGTGGAAACAGCATGCTCAAGCCCTAAGTTCAGGCTTGGAATCTGAACTGAATATCGTAGTGGTCTCAGAATTACTGCATACGCGCTGGACCGATTATATTGTGTTGCTGGAGCAGGAATTCCCTGCACTGCAAGTCAATGTATTTAGTGCACCTCAGGAAGATGCACATCGTATGCTATTTGAGGGCTCAGCGCAGCTGGCCCTGATGTTTGAACGCGAACAACTGGAAACGCGCGAACAGTTTGTAGAATTAAAACGTGAGGTACTGGTCGCTGTAGTCGCCAAACAGCACCCCCTAAGTCAGTTCGATCAAGTCAGTTATGAACAGATTTTACAAAACAGGCAGATTGTGGTGGCCAGTCGGGATCGCACCATTAAACCGGAACTGCTCTTTTCAAGACACTACTGGCGCACCGACAATCATCATTCGGCTTGCAGCATGATTCAGCAAGGTCTGGGCTGGGGGGTTCTGCCACTCGAGATGCTGAATGAGCAGCCACATTTGCAAGATCAGTTACAGGTTCTCAACCTGCTCGATTTCACCCCAAAGTTTGAATATTTTGTTGATCTGGTCTGGAGCCGGGAAACCCGATTAGGCACAGCTGCTCATTTTTTGATTAATCACTTGCGCAAACAACGCAAAACCAGGCATTAATCACAGAAATTCAACGACAGTCTACTTGGTAAACCGGCCATTTATGATATATAAGAAAGCATAAGCAATAACCATAGAACTAGATCGTAATGACATTAACTGCATTAAACCAATTAAAAAACTTGACGACCATTGTGGCAGACAGCAGTGATTTGAGTGCCATTGAAAAATTTCGTCCGCTTGATGCAACCACCAATCCATCGCTGATTACTGCAGCAGCGAAACAACCTGAAAATCAGGCCTTGATTGAAGCTGCTTTTCAGCAAGCCCAGCAAGAAGGCTATGCAGATGACGCCCTGATTGAACGGACTATTGATATTTTAACGGTCAAATTTGGTGTAGAAATCTTAAAACTGATTGAAGGTCGTGTTTCAACGGAAGTCGATGCTTCCCTGTCCTTTAATACTGAAGCCACGATTGCCAAAGCCAAAGAGTTACTGGCACTTTATGCGCAATATGGAATTGACTCAGACCGCATCCTGATCAAGATTGCCTCTACCTGGCAAGGTATCCAGGCAGCAAAAGCGCTGGAAGAAGAAGGTATTCATACCAACCTGACTTTATTATTTGGCCAGCATCAGGCCCATGCCTGTGCCGATGCCAAAGTGACTTTAATCTCGCCTTTTGTTGGCCGTATTCTGGACTGGTACAAAAAATCTGAAGGTGTTGAGTCTTACCCGATTGAAAAAGATCCGGGTGTACTCTCGGTTAAGCGTATTTATGAATTTTATAAAGCGCATGGTATTCAGACTGAAATCATGGGTGCCAGCTTCCGAAGTATTGATCAGGTACTGGGCTTAAGCGGTTGTGATCTGCTTACGGTAGCGCCAAATTTATTGGCAGAACTGGAAAATGATCAGCGTGAAGTACAGACGCAACTCTCAGCCAAAGATATCCAAGTTCAAGGCAAGCTCAATCCTATCAGCCATGCTGATTTTGAGTCGCAACTGAAACAGGATCCGATGGCCAGTGAATTACTGCAAGGTGGTATTGAGGGCTTTATTAAAGCCCGTGAACAACTGGCTGCTTTATTACGTGAAACTTTCCTGAGTACGACTGAAATTTAAAGAAAATTTAGCAAATTTTTCCAGGCCGATGTTGCTATAATGCCGCATCGGCTTTTTTGTTCATGCGAGTTTTTCGTGTTTGGTATCACAGATCTAACGACCTTTATCATTGGAACCACGTTGATTGTGTTACTGCCTGGGCCGAACTCCCTGTATGTCATGTCGATTGCTTCACGCTTTGGCATTAAAACAGGTTATATGGGCGCATTGGGGGTATATACAGGCGACCTGATCCTGATTATATGTACGGCATTGGGAGCAGCTTCTTTACTACATGCCTTCCCGGTACTGTTTATTGCACTGAAAATTATCGGAGCGATCTATCTCAGTTACTTGGGTATCAAGCTAATCATTGCGGCCTACCAGACTTTCTTTCCGGAAAAGTCATCACAACTCGTCCAGATTAAAAAAACATCTTCCGATACGACTGAATCAATTCAGCCCTTTCGCACCGCACTTACCATTAGCATCTTAAATCCCAAAGCAATTCTGTTTTATCTGTCTTTTTTTGTGCAGTTTGTCGACCCTGCCTATCCTTATCCAGCCCTGACATTCACGCTACTTGCTGTGATTTTGCAATTGATCAGTATGACCTATCTTTCAATCCTGATTTTTTCTGGTGTAAAACTGGCTTCCTATTTCAACCAGAATTATAAAGTGACCGCCAGTTGTGTCGCTGCAGTTGGGATCCTGTTTTGCAGTTTTGGCCTTAAACTGGCGACTTCAACTTTCTAGTAATGACCGGCTTCAAACCAGCAGACCTCTAGATAAAATTGTTAAAAACATTGTGTTGATACGTGAAAAGCGTATGATTTAAACGCATTTAAAAATAGTGTCATGGATGATGCCAAAACTTTTACAAGATCTCTCCTTTCCTGCCATCATGGCCGGTTTTATCACCTGCATGATTGGTATCAGTGTTTCCGCCGTACTGGTCATTGAAGCTGCGCAAAGTCTGGGTGCCAATCAGGCACAAATCAGCTCCTGGTTATGGGCACTGGGTATCGGCATTGGAATTTCCGGGTTTCTGCTTTCCTGGAAATATCGCTATCCGATTTCAACCGCTTGGTCGACTGCTGGGCTGGCGCTGGTCATTGCTTCTGCCGGTCATTACAGTCTGGGTGAAGCAATTGGCGCTTTTCTGATTTCTGGAGTTCTTATTGCCTGTCTGGGATTTTTTGGAATTTTCGAGCGAATTTTCCAGTTTATTCCACAAAGTTTGACCAGTGCCATGCTGGCGGGCGTGCTACTAAAATTTGGCATCTCGGTCTTTGGCAGTCTGCAACAGTCATGGGAATTTGTGCTTTGTGTACTGGCGATTTATCTGGTTTCTAAAAAACTGAGTACACGCTATAGCATTGTGATTACTGTGTTAATGGCTATTGCCCTTTGTCCGTTCTTTATTAATTTTACTATTCCACAGCTGAACTGGAGTATTGCCCAGCCGGTATGGATTATACCTGAATTTAGCCTACAGGCTATTTTAGGACTGGCCTTACCGTTAATGGTGATTAATCTGGCATCACAATATCTGCCTGGACTCGCCGTCATCAAAAGTTATGGTTATCCGCCGAAAGTAAATTCTATTCTGGGCTGGACGGGTATTACACAGACGATATTGGCGCCATTTGGCTGTTTTAGTGTCAATCTTGCCGCAATTAGTGCAGCAGTCAGCCTGGATGCTCAAGCGCATCCTGATCCGGCCAAACGTTATATTGCAGGGATGAGCTGCGGCCTGTTTTATATTCTGATGGGTTTTTTTGCTGCGACCTTGACCAGTGTACTGATGGCTTTTCCAGGGATTCTGATTACAGTCTTGGCAGGCATTGCCCTGTTTGGCACCATTGGCCACAATATTGCGCTGGCTTTTCAGGACAGTCACGACCGTGAAGCGGCACTGATGACATTCCTGTTTAGTGCCTCTAATATTCAGTTTTTCGGTATTGGTTCAGCTTTCTGGGGACTGCTACTTGGTTTGACGGTTTATTTGCTGTTTAAGCTTAAACCGCAAGTGGCGTAAGCTTATTGTAGAAATGAGGCAATTACTTTTGCTGCCTTTTTAATGCCCGGCAGTTTGGGAAAACAGGTTAATCACCACCACACCGGAAATGATCAGTGCAATCCCGATAAAAGCGGGCACATCCAGCGCCTGCTTAAAGATTACATAGCCTACGATTGCCGTAAGAACGATGCCTACTCCCGCCCAGATTGCATATGCAATGCCTAAGGGGATTACTTTAATCACCTGAGACAGCAAATAAAACGCAATACAGAATAAAACGACTACTGCCAGAGATGGCCATAATCGGGTAAAGCCTTCAGACTTCACCAGAAATGTTGATCCAGTCACTTCGGCAATAATAGCCAATGCCAACAATAAATATGCCCATGACACAGGATTCATTTTTTAAACTCCAAACTATTTTTCAATGATTGCTGTCGGGACGATCTGACATGATCAATCTTGAAAGATTTATTTTTCACAATTTTCTCTTCAAGGTGAAAGCTGATGTAAAAAATCCAGGGTTTTGACAAAGGTTTGCTGACTTTCCTTTTTGCCCATAAAAAACTGATATTCATGAATGAGCCAGGTTTTAGACTCTGGATAAAATATTTCAGTCACAGGAACCTGCTGTTCCTTCAAAGCTTTTACAAATGGTAGGGACTGAGTATCGGTCAGAAAATCCTTGTTCCCGCCACTGATGAACACTGGCGGATAAGACGGCGTAATATACTGAATCGGAGAAATCTGCTTTAAAAACTCGGCATCATGTTTACGCTCGCCGGTATAAGCCTGAATCAGGTTAAAGACACCCCATTCGATAATTTTCATTTCTTCAGGTGCTGTGCTGGCAAATGCTTCCAAGTCATAAATTCCACAATGCAAGATTAAACCTTTAAGCTGCGTAGGTTGCAGATGAGGCTGAATACCGGATTGGTCGGCAAATACAGGATTGGTCAAAAGCGCGGCGTAATGGCTGGCCATATTCGCCCCGGCAGAATCTCCGGCCAGATATAAGTTCTGGGCATCGATTTGGTAGGTGTCTGCATAGGTATCGAGAAATTCAAGTGCCTGATTGATCTGGTGTAACTGGCTTGGATAGGTCACTTGTGGCGCAAACTGATATTGCACGGATACCACGTTATAGCCCTGTGCCGCCAGCAGCTTGAAATAACCCCGTGAATGTTCTTTAGAACCTGAAATCCAGCCGCCGCCATGAATCCAGACAATGGTCGGTCGTGGGCCAATACTGGCAATATTCTGCGGCTGATACAGATCCAGAGATAATTTCTGTTGCGGCGCATAGGCAATATTCTGCTGCACGATAACCGCACTAGGTGCATAACGATCCATCACTTTTTGCTGCAAGCCTGTGGTCAGGTTAAAAGCACCGGCAATGACTTTACTGTTCTGTGCGGTCTGACAGCCGGAAAGAATAACTGAACTTATGAGCAAAAGATGAATGGCAAAAAACCTCAAAACAGTCCCCTATACATGATCTAAAAACAGGCTACGGCAGTTTAAACTATCCTGCTGCAAACAAGGACTATTCATCCTCTTATTTTTGATCACTAAAACTGCAATTCCGAGTTTTTTACTCTGTTTTTTTCATCACTTTTACATGAAAAATATTTGTAATTTAATGAGTTTTTTCAATTTTACCGCTTTTTTGCAATTGCACCCGCCACAGCACTGTGCTATCAATAAACCAAGCCTAAAAATCAGACAACCTGCGGAGAAAAGCCATGGTCTATCAACATATTTTAGTCCCAGTGGACGGTTCAGAAATTTCCTTTTCTGCAGTACGACATGCTGCCAAAATTGCCAAGGCATTTGGTAGTCAGCTTTCCCTGATCAGCCTGATCGCAGAAGATCCTTTTACCGAGGCTGATTTCTATTACAGCTCCTCTATCATGAAGGAATATTTTATCGAGGCACATGCCAATGCCAAAAAGGCCTTGAAAGAAGCCACTGCCATCGCAGCCGGTGAAGGTATTGAAGCGCAATCCCGCATTGTCACAGGTTTAGTCAATGCAGAACATATTGCTGAAACCGCGGGTGAGGTGAAAGCCGACCTGATCGTCATGGGTTCTCATGGCCGTAAAGGCTTCCAGAAAATGATTCTGGGCAGCTTTGCACAAGATGTATTGGGTGCGAGTGAAATTCCCGTACTGATCGTGAAAAAATAATCCTGATGCTGCGCATCTTCAAGATGCGCAGTACTTGCTACTTTTACATTTGGAAGTCTAACAAAACATGCTGTGGAGATTTACTCGCTTAAACCACACTCCCCCTTTACTGCAATAATAAATATGAGGAAGCACCATGAATAACTATGATCATCTTCTCGTAGCACTCGATGAGTCCTCGATTTCCTATGCTGCCGCAGATCATGCCCTGGAACTGGCCAAAGTATTTCATAGCCATGTCACTTTACTCAGTGTGATTGCGGTGGATCCCTTTAAGGGCGTAGATTTTTACAAAGTTGCTCCTGCAGTCACAGACTATTTTATGCATGCAGAAAAAAATGCGCTGGATCGTTTAAATGAACTGAAACTGAACTTTGTTCGTGATGGCATCCAGGTGACGACAAAAATCCTGCATGGCATGGCACCGTCAGAAGGCATTATGCAGGCTGCAAATGAATCCCCGACCGATATGATCATTATGGGTTCACATGGTCGTAAGGGTCTGCAAAACTCATGCTGGGCAGTGTCGCTCAGAATGTTCTGGCACTTTCCTCTATTCCAGTCCTCATCGTCAGACAATAAGATGCTTGATCAAAGCCTGTATGATGCAGGCTTTTAGCGAAGTTTTTGATTTAACTCACTTAAGAATATTTCAGCATCAAGCTGGCTTTGAAATACTTTTTTGTATTCTCCGACCTGCTGAATGGAATGCGGCGTATATTGAATGGAGATTTCAAGTAAGCCATTTTCAGGATTCTTGCTGACATGTACGGCAATAATATGCTGGCTATTTAAATAAAAACCATCTTCAATTTTTACTAACATATCTTGGACAACCTCTAGTAAGCGAATCTGTAGATCCCTTTACCTAGCTTACAGCTTAATAAACAAATACTCTTTTCCGTATAATCATACTGTAACACCCTTTAGTACTTACCTAAGCCTTTAGAGAAATTCAACTGTATTTAAAGCCAGCGTTTGAAATAAACAGGAAATAAAAAACCGGATCAGGTCGATCCGGTTTTTTATGAATATTGATGTTATACGCTGAGCATACTATTGAGTGTCTCAGACACATTTTTAGATTTAACCAGTGGCTTTAAGGTTTCAAGCTGTGCTTTCACTTCACTGCGTTGCGGTTCTGCCAAGGTATACCAGCGTGACAATACCTGTAGCAAACGTGAGCCTACAATCGGATTTTTCTCGTCCAGATATTTTGCCAGTCCAATAAAATGCTGCACGCCAAAGCTCCAGGTATTGACCGGATTAGCATTCAGCCCCCCGCTCACTGCACGGATACGGTTAGGCACAGCCAGATCATAATCCGGATGCTGGGTCAGATACGCAATCGTTGCATCCGTTGCTTTTGGATGTGCTGCCTGAACCATAAACCATTGGTCTAAAGACAAGGCTTCATCTTCAAAGCGGCTATAGAAATCTGCCAAAGCTTCTTCTGCTTGTGGTGCATCATTCCAGACCAAGACTTTCAGCGCACCCAAACGTTCAGACATATTGCCTGTGTGATATTGCTCATGGGCTAAATCAAAGGCAAATGCATCTCCCTGACGAGCAATCATCGTCAGCATGATGTTTCTTAAGGCGCGCACGCCCATTGCTTGCGAGAATTCAGATTGCAGATCAGGATCCAGATTGAGATAAGTTTCTTTCGCTGTTTCCCCAAATGCGCGTGCCAAGGTATGCAGCAAAGCCTCACGTTTTTCCTGAATCATGACTGGATTATAATCCTGATCAATACGGCTACCTAAATAACCTTCCGACGGAATATCAAACAGACGTGATGCCAACAGCGGATCTTTCTCAATCACATCCGGCAAGGTATTGAGCATAGCCTCGATATAAATTTCTGCAGGCTGGTCATCCAGCAAGATACGCTCGAGTAAGGTCTGAGTTGCTTGCCACTGGTTAAAACCATTCGTTTCATATTGCAACAGGAAAGCCAGCTCTTTTTCTGAATAGTCAAAGTCCAGATTCACTGGTGCAGAGAAATTACGCAGCAAGGACACCACTGGTTTTGCTGTCACACCGCTAAATTCGATCGTTGCCTCATCCTGATCAAACAGATACACGCCATCTTTCACGCTATTTTCAAAGAGTGCCTCAGAGTTCAACGTTAGCTGCTCACCGGTTTCAGCATCAAACAATGCCAAAGCGACTGGAATTGGAACTGCTTTCAGATTTGGATATTTAGCATGGGTTTTCAGGCTTTGCTTAAAGCTGAGGCGATAGATTTGGGTCTCTACATCATATTCAGCTTTTGCTTGAAGTTTAGGCGTACCCGGCTGATTATACCAGGTCAGGAAATTTGAAAGATCCACACCTGAACCTGCTGTTAGTGCAGCCACCCAATCCTCAACCGTTACCGCCTGACCATCATGACGGCGGAAATATTCATCGGTTCCCTGACGGAATTTTTCCTTGCCAAGCAAGGTCGCCATCATGCGGTTAATTTCCGCACCTTTTTCATAAACAGTGGCAGTATAGAAGTTGTTAATTTCTACAAAATGATCCGGACGTGGTGGATGCGACAGCGGCCCTGAATCTTCCGGGAACTGATGCGCTTTGAGAACTGCTACATCATCAATACGTTGTACCGCAGCCGACTGTAAATCTTCCGAGAAAGACTGGTCACGGAATACAGTCAAGCCTTCTTTCAAACATAACTGGAACCAGTCACGACAGGTAATCCGGTTACCAGTCCAGTTATGGAAATATTCATGTGCAATGACTGACTGCACTCGCATGATTGCGGCATCAGTGGTGTACTCTTCATCGGCCAGCACGCATGAAGTATTGAAGATATTCAGACCTTTATTTTCCATGGCACCCATGTTGAATGCACTGGTCGCCACAATCATGTAGTTATCCAGATCATAAGGCAGACCATAATGCTCCTCATCCCAGCGCATGGAATGTTTGAGTGCTTCCATGGCGATCTTGCATTTTGGAATATCTTTTTCTTCTGCGTAGATTTCCAGAGCTACATTGCGGCCTTCTGACGTGACATAGGAATCTTTCATCACTGCCAAGTCACCAATGACACAGGCAAACAAATAGCTCGGTTTCTTGGTCGGATCCTGCCAGATGGCATAGTGACGATTGGCGTCTACTTCACCGGTTTCCAGCAGGTTACCATTCGCGAGCAAGACCGGATATTTCTTGTCTGCCTCTACACGCGTCGTAAAGACCGACAACACATCAGGACGGTCTGGATAGAAAGTAATTTTACGGAAACCTTCTGGTTCATTTTGGGTCACAAACAGATCTGAACTGGCCTGATATAAACCTTCCAGCATAGTATTACTTTCAGGATAAATTTTAACCACGATTTCAAGCGACACTTGATCAGGCGCATTGGCAATCACCAGTTGTTCAGCATCAAGACTGTAGTCAGTTGCATTCAGGATTTGACCATTTAACTTAATCGATTGCAGCTCTAGATCGCGGCCAAGCAGAACCAGATCGCCAGCAGTTTGGCGCTGCATCTCCAGCTTGCTGCTGACCAGACTGTGGTCACTATAGACTTGAATATTCAGGTCGATGGAATCAACAATAAAGGAAGGTTTTTGATAGTCTTTTAAATAAATGGTTTGATCCGCTTCGATCACCGGGTTTGCCGCAATATTCATGTCCTGTCCTAATCTTTTATCGTGTTCGACATTGTTCATGTCAAAATCATACGCCAAGTTTTAAACGCTGTCTGTGCATTTGTATTGTTAGATCTAATATGGGCATTTCATGCACCACTTTCAATGCATTCTGCCTAATTGAGCAGCACTCGACTCTACATAAGAAATATCTGTGCCATAAAAATAGTCAGGATCATAATTTCTTACATTTTCATAAATAACTGATTTAAAAATATATAATTTTATTTGCTGAGTACCGAATAAATTCTGATTAATAAATGAGCACACTTCTTGCTACAGTTAAACTGTGTTTTTCCACACTTCCAATGAAAGAATAATGATAACGATGATGAGGTGAGCCATGTATTTAAAACAGCATGTTGTACGGATCGAAAATATCAAAACTTTGCAGACCCTGGATCAGGCCAATATTGACCATAAAGTGATTGCCCTGTTGATGAGCTGTGAAGGCATTCCGCTTCAGGCCCATGAAGTGACTGCCATTCTCAACACCTACGATGCACTCGGTGCCAAAAAAGTGCCCTCTAAAAAGGTTCAGGCTTTAATTCATGCCAAACACCGCGGCGAGGAGGACGACACATTACCCTGCCCGGTTTAAAAAACGTCATTTCATGTTTTTAAAATCAGAGCTACTTCGGTAGCTCTTCTCCTGTTTGGGTGACTAATTTTGATTTAGAAAAATTGCACCAGTCCACTACGTTTGCATCTCATCAGCCGTGTATAATCAAATGCCCGTCCATTCTAGAGTTGCTCGCGACCATGGTATTCAGTGTTCTGCAAAAACAGCTTGATGAAAGTACCCACTGTCCGCTGTGTAAGGCATCAATGTATTGGATTGAGGCAGAGCAATATGATCAGGAACTGAGCTATCACGAATGCAGCCATTGTCAGCATCAGCTGTATTCCGATCAAAAGCACAATTGTTATTGCGACCACTGTCTGGCGCAGCGTAAACGCATGCTCAAGGAAGTCCGTTTACAGGAAAACCGTCAATATCATAAAAAACAGGATCGACCGGTTCTTGAGCTGAATCAGCTCAGTTTTATCAATAAACTGTTTTTACTCGCGATTCTGGATGAACAGGTTCAAGAATATAGCCAGCACCGCGAATATATTGACTGGCATCAAATTCGATATTATTCCATCAGTCCCAACTATCTGTTTCAGCATGGTCTGGTGAAAAGCCTGATCCGGGATCAGGTTCTGATTCCCAAAGATCTCCAGCAGGAAAATCAGCATTATTATATTAATGTGCGACTGGATGGCTATTCTGAACCGACCCTGTTCAGCATTACCCAGCAGCTGCGCAATTGGTTTTATCAGAACCTGAGCCAAGGTGTGCCCTTTAAAAGTGCAGATGAAGTCAAAGATGCACTCTATTGCCTGCTGTATGAAGAAATCATTCAGTTTGCTCAATTCTATTGCCGTAGCTGGAATGTGCAGATTGCCGGAAATCAGAGCTTTCAGACCTTTTGCTATCGTCTTTTGGATGTACTGGCTGTAGGCCAGATTTATTATCTGGTACAAACGGGACTTGAATATCTGTACAAACAAAAAGCCCTCAAGCCTCGCAATGAAAACTTTATTAATACCAATCTGCTGAAAAAAACCTTGCAGCAGTACCGCGAACGTTCAGTTACAGAAAAATGGGAAACCTCTACCCTGCCGCGTCCACCGCAACTGGCATTCAGCAAGATGAGCGAAATCCTGTTTTATCGTTTTCTGGGCTATGATGAAAATATCTTCTTTCAGCCGGTGTGGCGTTCGTGGCATAAGATCGAACCTCGCCTGAAATTTTATTCCCAAAAACGTTGTATGCACTGCGGCTCACAGGAACTGTCGGTGGATTATGATGCCAGTGATTATGTCAGCCTGTTCTGTCGTAGCTGCAAGCATCAAGACCACTATTTTACCCGCTGACCGAATACAACGAATCTTTCTCTTCTTCTAAATAACCATTATGACGACTTCGATGCAAACACTACAGCAAACGCTTCTGGATCAGATCTGTGAGGCCTGGTTGAAACTTCAGCAACAGCAGCCCCTGGTACATATAATGACCAATACGGTGGCCAGTAACTATGTCGCCAATATTGTACTGGCTGCACATGCATCTCCGGCTATGATCGACAATCCGTTTGAAGCTGAAAGTTTTGCCAAGATTGCTGCAGCGATCAGTCTGAATCTGGGTACACCGACGACAGAGCAGGTTCAGGCGATACAGATTGCTGCGAAAACTGCACATCAATTGCAAAAACCCTGGGTGCTTGATCCGGTCGGTTATGGAACAGTGCTGCACTGGCGTTCTGGCATCGTAGATCAGTTGATGCATTCCCAACCTACGATTTTACGAGGCAATGCTTCTGAAATTGGGGCTTTGGCCGGTAAGCAAATCGAATCCAAAGGTGTCGACAGCACGGTAGATAGTGCGGACGTTTATTTACAGGCGCAAAGTTTGCTGGATCATTGTGAATGTATCGCGATCTCTGGTGAATCCGATTACATTATTTCGAAAGACTATCCTGTGATACAGGTGTCAGGCGGTTCTGCTTTACAGCCCCGAATCACGGCGATGGGATGTGCGCTCGGTGCACTAATTGCTGCCTATAGTGCATTAACGTCTCCAGCCCTTGCTGCATTGACTGCGCATGTACATTTTGCAATTGCCGGTCAATTGGCATTTGAACGCGCACAACAGTTAGGCTGTTTTAATGTCGCCTTTCTGGATGAAATCTACCAACTCAATACTGAAACAATCCGAAAATACGCCAACTTTAAAATTCTGCCAGAATTCATTTAGTTTACGGATCACTTCATGGATGTTTATTCTCTTGAATAGATAAACGCCCCTCTTTAGATTGATCCTGCTCATTTGCTCTATTGATCTCCTTAAAAATGTTCTGTCTAGCTCTTTCGGAGATCATTTTTGAGTCGTTTTATTCTGAACTGAGTAGGCTTCATACCACTTATCTAGCGATTTCCACACAAACGGTTTCCATTTTACTTAAGATCTGTTTGCATAATGCAAATCTAGTTCATGTGAATTGTAGTTTAATTTTTTGTCAGTATTTAAATATGACTTTTAAGTTTTGATTAACAGGTTACATGAATCAATATTTGATGCTTGATCATGCTTATTTTTGATTGCTGATTTGACTTTTTCTGCTTTAAAAATTCAGTGCAATACCCGGATATTCGGCTCGATCTGGAACATGAATGATAGTATGAATAGACCAATAAAAATCAGCTCAAACAATTAGTTAAACTTATTTCTATCTAATTTTTTTACTGAGGCCGACTCAGAAAATGCATTAAAAAAGCCAGCTACCACCAAAGTAACTGACTTTTAATATTTGAACAAATAAAGTGTTTAAAACACCTATTTAACCTGCGTAATGAATGCTGACCGACTTGATACGATTGCTTTCAATTTCAGTGACTTTGAACTGCACACCTTGATAATTTAACTCGGTGCCCACTTCAACCGTACTGTTAGTTTTATCCAGAATCAAACCCGCAACACTGATATAGCCAGCATCTTCATCAATCAGATCAATCATGCCAAGCTCAAGCTCAAGCTGATAAAGATCTAACATGCCCGATGCGATCCAGTGCGTATCATCCACTTTCACCAGATCCAGCTGTTCATCTGCATCCGGGAATTCACCAGCAATTGCTTCAAATACATCTAGCGGTGAAATCAGACCCTGTACATTACCAAACTCGTCACTCACCAAGACCAAAGAACCTTTAGAGGTACGCAAGGTATTAATCGCGTCAATAACTTTCATCTTTTCAAAGATATAAATTGGGCGATGACGTTTAATCAGTGCTTTTAATTCTTCCGGCTCTTCCAGTACATCCAATAATTCTTTGGCACGTACTACGCTAATCACCTTATCTAGGCTACCGCGACATACCGGGAACAGACTGTGTGGAACAGACAGAATTTTTTCACGGATCTGTTCTGGGCTATCTTCCAGATCAACCCATGAAATCTGACCGCGCGGCGTCATGATCGAAGCGACTGAACGCTCTGCAAGGGTAAGCACCCCACCAATCATATAGCGTTCTTCATCTGCAAAGGTTTCTTGTGCCTGATTATTTTGACTGTCGGTCGTCTCTAGCTTGCCACCCATTAACTTCAGGATCGAGTCAGCCGTACGATGACGCAAAGGAATCTTGGATTCATGTTTAGCAGCATTACGCTGACCGAACTGGTTGAATGCTTCGATTATGATCGCAACACCAATACCTGAATAGATATAGCCTTTTGGAATATGGAAACCAAAACCTTCTGCAATCAGGCTGATACCAATCAAAAGTAGGAAGCTTAAACACAGAATCACCACGGTTGGATGGCGATTCACAAAGTTGGTCAATGGTTTCGATGCCAGTAGCATCACGCCCATTGCAACAATCATGGCAGCCATCATGACATAAATGTTGTCGACCATACCAATGGCGGTAATTACTGAATCTAAAGAGAAAACAGCATCTAAAACAACAATCTGTGCAACAACAGCAGTGAAACTTGCATATACCACATTGGTAGACACTGTGACTTCAGGTTTACCTTCAATCTTTTCATGCAGCTCAGTAACGGCCTTATACACCAGGAACAAGCCACCAAATAACAAGATCAGGTCCCGACCAGAGAAGGTCCAGTTAAACACAGTAATCAATGGTTGTGTCAAAGTGACCAACCAGGCAATGGCAAATAACAGGCCTAGACGCATGAATAATGCGAGAGACAAACCAATAACACGTGCTTTATCGCGTTGTTCAGGAGGAAGTTTTTCAGCCAGAATGGCAATGAAGACTAGGTTATCAATACCTAAAACAATTTCAAGAATAATAAGAGTAATTAAACCTACCCAGATTCCGGGATCTAATAAAAATTCCATTAGAGAATGACCCCGTTCGAGTAAGCTAGAAATAGAGATGGAAGATCAACGCACGGCGAGGGATCCATTAAAATTTAACCTATGCAACTTAAGACTATTCCATTATGCATAAACTGAGTATTTTGTAATGTATTAATTTACAAAAAAATTACATGATCATGATTTTATTGAGACTTTTATGATCAACTGATTGATGCTGAAACTGATTAATTTTAATTTTTTCTACATCATTTATTCGAATTGAATTAAAAATAAACAGAATTTAGTTTGATTAGGCTATTATTTTTAAGGTCACTTAAAGATTAGAGCATAAACTATTTTTTTATTGAAAGAACAATCACTTAAAAATATAGCTGTAAATAATCATTTACTATATTGACTAAAACCACTCAATCACCCTATATTTCTTAAATCGATTAATTTATTGAAATACAATTATTTGCATTAAAACCTATTCAGACAGGCTGCTTAAGAACAATAAAAAGTCTTGGAAAACATTTCTACTCACGAAATACATAATGAGGAATTAAATTTATACAAAATATTATCGCCTTTCATCCGATTTTAAAGAACAATCTTCGCGCCAGATAAGGCTCACATGCAGAACTGATCAACTCCTTGGGATGTTAAGAAAAACTAAAAAGTGTTAGCGCTTTAACATTTTTAAAATAAAGGTTGAAATATGCATAAACTTTTTCATAAAATGAACGGGCCCTAGAAAAATAAATACAAGGAACATTTCATGACTAAGAAATATGCAAAATTTTTGCCGTGTACGGAAGAATTTAATTTAGAAAACTTTCCATATTATTGGGTAACTCAGGTTCATGCTCAATACGTCGTTAATGTCGATCATGCACTAAAAAAGTATGGTGTTGACAATTCCCGCCGCCGCATCCTTCTTGCACTAAAAGCCAAACCGCATGCCAGTGTTTCTGATTTGTCAGAGATGGTTGTTTCTAAAATGTCGACCACGACTAAAATTGTCTACCGCTTAAAAGACGAAGGTCTGGTCGAAACCTATTCATGTGAGGATGACGCACGGATTACCCGAGTATTTTTGACTGACAAAGGCATGCAAATGACACATAAGATCAATGATCTGACCAATGTCGTACTGGAACAGTCATTTGAAGGCCTGACGCCTTTGCAAATTGAAAAAACCATGGAAAGTTTACGTCATATTTTCAAAAATTTAGCTCGTTAAAGACCTACTTTTTATTTTAAATAGACGCTGGCGAATTGGCGCATACTTTATAATAATAAATAATTCGCCAGAGCTTTCTAAAAATCAAAAAAGTTCAGTTGTGGACTGACTTTTTTGATTTTTTCTTTTGGTACATGTGAACATTCAAACTCTTCTACCGGAAAGCCCTCTACAAAGCTACGAATATCCGGATGCCTTAGCGTTAGCCATTCTTGCAGTCGCTGCTGTGGAATCACAATAACCGAGCGTTTGATATTACCCGGCTCATGAAACTCCTTCATCATGGAATGGTCAATTGCATCCATGGTAATCATACTGGCAGAGCGTACAATTTCACCTTGTACCCGAGCAATCTCATACACAGCTGCAATAAAAGTCGCCTGACCATCTTTACGTCTTACACCCCAACGCTGCGGTTTATTGTCAAAATATTTGGACTCATAAAATTCCGATACCGGAATGACGCAAAAATGACATTTGGCGGTGGCTTCAGCGAAGGTGGGCCTTTGCAGTAAGGTTTCATTTCTGGCGTTATAGGTCTTGGTACCTATAGTTTTGTCTTCTGCCCATTTCGGAATGAGTCCAAAATTCACGGAACGCCATTCCAGTCCTTGAGCTGAATGAAACAAAAGCGGTGTAGCATAATTGGGATAGACCTCCTCTGGATATTCAAAAGGAATTTCTGGCAATCCCAGATTATGCAACTGCTCTAAGGTTAAAGGCTTAAAATTGACGCACATGGTTCATATATGTAAATCATTCGACCATAACATTATACCGTGATGCCAAGTCGAAGCCTGTCGTATTTCTATAGTTTTAGGCGCATTGCCTGTTATGAATTCGGTATGGTCAACCAGTGTGTCCGGGTAAACTCCTCAAAAATCCAGCGACCATTAAAACGTCCTAGTCCTGAGTTTTTCTCGCCGCCAAAGGGTGCATTAGACTGATCTGCAACACTGATCCCGTTAATATGGGTCATGCCAATATCCAGTTGTGCCGCAAAAGCGCTGCCGCGTTCGATATTTGATGTACAGACTGCACTGGACAAACCGAACTCTGTTGCATTGGCTAGATTTAAAGCATGGGCCTCATCACGTGCTTTTAAGATCGGTAAAATCGGACCGAAGCTTTCTTGTTGTGCTAAATCAGAATCGGCTGCGACGTTAATGAAAATATGCGGATAGACCAGATTTCCTTCAATTCCGCCCTCATATACCAGCTGTGCGCCCTGCTCGCTGCCTGTCTGAATGATCTGTTGATGCTTTTTGACCTGACTCCGATTAATGATCGGCCCGATGATGGTATCTTCCAGATTCGGATCGCCCACTGGAATCATTTTGACCCGATCCAGAAGCTTATCCACATAAGCATCATGAATAGATGCATCGATAACAACCCGATTGGTGCTCATGCAAATTTGTCCCTGATGCATAAAACGCCCCATCAAGGTCAGTTCAACCGCCAGATCAAGGTCGGCATCATCCAGAATCACCAAGGGTGCATTGCCGCCCAGTTCCAGTGCCAAACGTTTGATTCTGGAACTGGCCAGAGCTTTACTGCCGACACTTTTCCCCACTTCAGTCGAGCCGGTAAATGAAATCATTTTTGGCACTGAATGCTCGACAAAATAATCCCCGATTTCACTGCCAGCACCGGCAATAATATTCAATGCACCCGGAGGCAAACCGGCTTCTTCAAATAATTTCCCGATTAATGTACCGCCAGTCACCGGCGTATCACTGGCTGGTTTCAAGACAACCGTATTGCCACAGGCAATCGCTGTCGCCACTGAACGCAAGGACAGATGAAATGGAAAGTTCCATGGGCTGATGACTGCAATCACGCCTAAAGGTTTACGCAAGACCAAACTTTTCCGTACTGGATCTTTGCTTTCGAGCTGTTCAGTTTTCAGCTGATCTGGAAATGCCAGACTTTCGTGAATAATCCCCAAGGCAGCATCTACCTCAAGGCCGGCTTTAATGCGCGTACTACCAGATTCAATGATCAGCCAGTCAATGATTTCATCACGACGCTGCTGAATAATTGTCATCACATTTTGCAGCACTGTTTTTCGTACTTCAGTGGGATTCAAAACACCCTGCTGAAAAGCCTGCTCTGCTGCGGTATAAGCACTGTCGACATCGACAGAACTGGCAGCTGGCATACTAAAAATTTCACTCTGGGTATAGGGATTAATATTTTTTATTATTCTGGTTGAAGTACCAGCTTGCCACTGACCATGAATAAACTGCTGGTCTAAATTTTGATATACCGTTGTCATTTTATTGTTTCCTCACATGCTTTGCCCCACTTTAAGAGTTCAACTGGAAAATTTCTAGTCAAAACAACGACGGCTTACCATTAGACAATAAAAAAGCCTCCGAAGAGGCTTTTTTAAGCTAGACAGGATTAGTCACCTGTATAACCTTTTAACTTTAAACGCGCTGCGTGCAGAAGCGGCTCGGTATAACCTGATGGCTGCTCACCACCTTTAAAAATCAGGTCAGATGCTGCCTGGAACGCAATATTGTTGGCAAAGTCAGCAGACATTGGCGTATACAGTGGATCATTGGCATTTTGCTCATCCACAATTTTCGCCATACGTTGCATCACTTCTTCTACTTGCTCAC
Source organism: Acinetobacter sp. NPDC052428 (assembly GCF_044547685.1). GTDB lineage: Bacteria > Pseudomonadota > Gammaproteobacteria > Pseudomonadales > Moraxellaceae > Acinetobacter > Acinetobacter lwoffii_G. The sequence goes on along the minus strand of NZ_JBIUAT010000004.1, from coordinate 56,372 downwards.
GACTTACGATACCGTGACGCAACCAGTTCGCAACGTGTTGTGAAGAAATACGTAGAGTCGCACGATCTTCCATTAAACCGACATCATTGATGTCTGGCACTTTAGAACAACCTACACCCAAATCTACCCAACGAACGACATAACCCAAGATACCTTGACAGTTATTTTCGAGTTCTTTGGTTTTTTCTTCTTCAGACCAGTTGGTGTCTTTCGCCAATGGCGGTGTCAACAAATCATCCAGAGATAAAGGCTGAGTCGATAATAGTTCTTGCTGACGGTCTGCAACATTAATCTGGTGATAGTGAATCGCGTGAATCACCGCACCTGTAGGTGATGGAACCCATGCACAGCTCGCACCCGCTTCAGGATGTTCAGTTTTGGTTTTGTACATGTCAAGCAACATGTCTGGCTTTGGCCACATGCCTTTACCGATTTGTGCTTTGCCACGTAAACCTGCTTGCAGACCGATCATCACGTTACGGTTTTCATAAGCCGGGAACCAGATTTGGCCTTTTACTTCGCCTTTACGAACGAATGGACCAGCTTCCATAAAGGTATGGATTTCGTCACCAGTACGGTCCATGAAACCTGTATTGATGAAGATGGTACGATCTTTGGCTTGTGCAATACAGTTCTTCAAGTTCACAGAAGTACGGCGTTCTTCATCCATAATCCCGATTTTTAAAGTTTTTGCAGGTAAGCCAAGTGCCTGTTCCGCACGTTCAAACAATTCAACGGCAAATGCCACTTCTTCAGGACCGTGCATTTTCGGTTTAACGATATACATTGAACCTTGACGCGAGTTCTTGATGGTATTTTCACCTTTGATGTCTGCAAAAGACAACAATGGCGTAACCAGTGCATCCATGATGCCTTCATAGATTTCTGCGCCATCTACCAGAATCGCAGGGTTTGTCATTAAATGACCAACATTACGCAGCAACATCAATGAACGGCCGTGAACTTTAGTTTCACCACCTTCTACATTTTTGAAAGTACGGTCTTCATTCAGTTTACGGGTAACAGTTTTACCGTTTTTCTCAATAGACTCTTCTAAAGTACCTTTCATCAGGCCTAACCAGTTACGGTAGCCTTCCACTTTTTCTTCAGCGTCAACGGCTGCAATCGAGTCTTCCAAGTCCTGAATGGTCGTAACCGCAGCTTCAAGAACCACATCTTTTACACCAGCGGCATCAGTTTGGCCAATCGGGCTACTGGCATCAATTTGCACAATAGCGTGCAGGCCATTATTTTTAAATACGATTTCAGTCGGTGCTGAAGCTTCGCCATTGTAGCCAACGAATTTAGCCGCATCTGCCACAGTTGTTTTTGAACCGTCTTTTAGGGTAACAACCAGTGCATTATCTTCAACTGCGTATTGAGTTGCGTCTGCATGCGAACCTTGTGCGAGTGGGAAAGTTTCGTCGAGGAAATTCTTTGCAAATGCGACAACTTTTTCACCACGTTTCGGGTTATAGCCTTTGCCTTTTTCCGCACCATCTTCTTCAGAGATGACATCGAAACCATAAAGTGCATCATACAAAGAACCCCAACGTGCGTTTGCAGCGTTCAAGCAGTAACGTGCATTACGTACTGGTACCACCAACTGTGGACCTGCCAGTACTGCAATTTCTTCGTCTACATTTTCAGTGCTGATTTGAAAATCTTCTACTTCTGGTAACAAGTAGCCAATTTCAGTCAAGAAAGCTTTGTAAGCTTGTAATTCAAATGTGTTATTGCGGTGCCATTCATCAATCTTCGCCTGAATGTCATCACGCTTAGCCAAAAGTGCTTTATTTTTAGGGCTAAGATCAACAACGACTTGTTCAAAGTTTTTCCAGTATGTTTCGCTGTCTAAACCAGAACCTGGTAGTGCTTCATTTTCGATGAAATCGTAAAGTTCTTTAGCAATCGCTAACTTGCCTTTTTGAATACGTGCAGTCATTGTCTTTCCTGATATTGCTACTTTTTATACAAGAGATTCTAGTATACCGATTAAAATCTAGCTGAATAGTATTATCACATTGCTAAATACTGAGCATTTTTTCCAATATGAATACCCTCATAAACATATTTGATCTTTCTCAGTTACAAATAGATATCATTCTGCTAAATACCCTAATGATAGTGTATAAAGTTTTCGAAATGTAGAAATTAGACTTAAGTTCAGATTTTCGAGTAAAAATTATGCATTCTAGTTATACACGATCACATTTAGACCAAGATTAAGCCATGTTTAATCAGGCTTGTCGATAATTTAAGTACCTATTTTTATAAAAAAAAGCGCTGGTAAATGACCAGCGCTTTTATTCTTACTCTCCGTTCACGGAGGCGATTTTCTCAATCTGGCGATGTTTAGAATTCAGGTATTCATCCGACTGCATTTCTAGCAAACGGGAACGGGTCCGTTCAATTTCAAAGGCCAGTTTCTCACCTTGGTAAATATCCACGATATTATCTTCCGAGGTTAAGAGCAACTTGACGCCGCGGTCATAAAATTCATCGACCAGATAAATAAAACGGCGTGTTCCATCATTCAGAAAATCGGTCAGGTGCGGTACATTGCTGACCAAAACCGTATTATAAATATTGGCGATTTCAATAAAATCAGCTGGACTGCGTGGCTTTAAACACAGTTCAGAAAACTCGCACCACAACACATCTTCAGTATGTGACACGGTTTCAACAATACGGTTGTTGATAATAATCGGCTCTTCAGAACAGGTCTGAGTCTGGGTCAAAGCGCTAAAACGTTGAGCAATCCAGTTTTTATGATCATGCGTTAATGGGAATTTAAACAGTTGTGCCTGTTTTAGAACCCGTAGACGGTAATCGACTCCGGCATCGACATTTAAGACTACACAGTTTTTCTTGACCAGTTCGATGGTAGGCATAAAACGGTCACGGTGAATGCCGTTTTTATATAAACCGTCTGGTGCGATATTCGAGGTGGCAACCAAAGTGATACCGCGTTCAAACAGCTTCTGGAACAGATCGCTCAGGATCATCGCATCTGTCACGTTGGATACAAAAAATTCATCAAAACAGATGATGACCGCTTCTTTATAAATCCGATCCGCCACGATATCTAGGGGGTTACGCTGTCCGGATAATTTGTTTAACTCACGATGCACATGCTGCATAAAATGGTGAAAATGCATCCGGGTTTTACGGCGAAACGGAATCGAATCGTAAAACTGATCCATTAACCAGGTTTTGCCACGCCCTACTCCGCCCCACATATACACGCCTTTCGGAGACGTCTGACGACGAAAGCGGCGAAATGCTTTTTTCGATGCCTTAAAACGCTGAATCAATTCCAGCCAGACACGATTCAGTTCATGTACTGCCATTGCCTGTGCTTCATCAGGCATAAACTGTCCTGAAGAGATCGCTTGCGCATAACGTTCTGCAGGAGAAATCGGACTAAAAGCGGTGCTGTGCTGTGAATTAAAATCGGACATAGAATTTCGTACTATTTGGGATCAATTTAATTATAGCGGAGTTTAATCAACACACTATAACACTTTGGCATAAACAAGCTTAGGCTATTTTATATATTGCCGAGGACTTTGCCCAAACCAGCGTTTAAAGGCATGGTTAAAAGCGGCTGGCTCGGAATAGCCTAATAATTCTGCAATCATTTCAATCGAATACTGTTTGTATTCAATCAGTCGCAAAGCCTTATCTTTAATAATTTCTTCGCGAATCTGCTTATAACTGGTATCACATTGCTGTAACTGATGCCGCAAGGTTCGTTCCGGAATATTCAGCGCCTGTGCCGTTTCAGCCATGCTCGGCATCAGGCCACTTTGGATTTCCAGATAATCCTGAACACGCTGCACCACAATCGGCGTCTGCTCATCCTGTTGCAAACGTTCCATTTCAGCCAGACATTTGGCTTCATAGACAGCAAAAGTGACCGCATCCGCAGAGGGAATTTTAATATCCAGCACTGCTTCATCAAACCAGAATGCTGCCCGAGATGCATCAAACTGTACCTGTGTTCCATAATAATCATGGTAGACCTTTAAGGTATTCAGATCTTCTGGATGGGCAAATGGCAACTCGATCCGCAGATCCGGTTTGGATAAGCCCATCAATTTGTAAATTTCCCGGATAAACTTAAACGTTCCGGAAATCTCCGCCTGTGCCAGCAACATTCCCAAATGATCATCCTGCTGCTTTGCTCGATAACACAGCGCGCTATGATGCTCGCTTTGCTGCAAGGCCAACTGACCGGTCAAATGCGTCAACTGCTGAAAACGGATCACCTGATTCAGTGCATCACGTACCGTAGGACTGGTCACCAGCAACATGAGTAAGGGGCCATAACCTGCCAAAGCATAATGCTGGCCAATCAATAATCCCTGTTCAGGCTGAATTTCCTGCCCCACCACCTTGAGCACATCATGTTCCAGACTCGGATGGATCACCGAGCTTGGATCAAAGGCATCTACACGCAACCCAATGTTTTGCAGTTTCTGATCGACCTGCATGCCAGCCTTACGCATCCCTTGAATCAAATACATCAGACTGAGAACAGAACGTTTCATAACCATACAAATACAATGTGCTTGCACTAGTTGTACTATAAAAATAATGTGTCGGCTATTGCCGTTTAGATCAATTTTATGTCTAATCGTTTAGGAGCAAATTACGATAAATATCCAACATTAAAATAAACAAGGAATGTACGAATGCTAGATCATGCCACTGTCACACGCTCCCACGCTCATACCAAAGTTGCCATTATTGGAGCCGGTTTCGGCGGTATTGCCATGGCAATACGTTTACAGCAACAGGGTATTGATGATTTTATTATTCTGGAAAAAGGGAGCGATTTTGGCGGAACCTGGCGGGACAATCAGTACCCTGGAGCAGCCTGTGATGTGCAATCACATTTATATTCCTTGTCATTTGCACCGAAAAGCAATTGGTCCAAGCGTTATGCAGAAGCACCCGAGATATTTTCTTATATTCAGGATCTGGCGACCGATTATAACCTGCGTGCTTTTTGCCGTTTAAATACCGAAGTTCTGGCAGCACATTACCAGGCAGAACGCTGTCTATGGCAATTACAGCTTCAGGATCAAAGTATCCTTGAAGCCCAGTTCGTTATCTTCGCTTCTGGGCCATTGCATATTCCCCAAATCCCACATATTCCCGGTATTGAGAAATTCCAGGGTAAAGTCTTTCATTCTGCGCAATGGGATCACACTTATGATGTAACTGACAAAAATGTTGCTTCAATCGGGACAGGTGGCAGTGCCATTCAATATATTCCGGAAATTGCCCCACAATGCAAACATCTGTATGTCATGCAACGTACTGCAGCCTGGATCATTCCCCGAGATGAACGTGCCTATCCGAATCTTGAAAAGAAGCTCTTTAAAAAATATGACTGGTTTAGAAAGCTACACCGTGCCCGCCTGTATTGGTCAAATGAATCGCGTGTGGTACCGATTGTCAAACCTGGCATTATGAAATTCACCCAAAAACTGGCGGAACTATTCATTAAATATGAGGTAAAAAATCCTGAATTGGCCAAAAAACTGACCCCCGACTACATCATGGGCTGTAAACGCATTCTGGTCTCGAATAAATACTTCCCGACTTTTAACCGTACCAATGTAGAACTGGTGACTAACAAGATTCAGGAAATGACTGAACACAGTATCATTACACAAGATGGAACAGAGCGGCCGATTGACTGTCTGATTTATGGCACCGGATTCATTACCGATCCGCGCATCTATATGAAGAATTTTCAATGTACAGGGCTCGATGGTGTAGAACTGAATGAAGTCTGGAAACAAGGCGCTGAAAGTTATTATGGAATTTGTGTGAAAGACTTTCCAAACCTGTTTCAGTTATTGGGCCCAAATACCCTATTGGCACACAATTCTGTGATTTTTATGATTGAGGCGCAAGTTGAATATATCTTAAAGTTGATGCAACTGGTCGATCAATTCCAAAGCGATGCCATTATGGTCAAAGACCAGGCACAAGATACATTTAATCAGCAGGTGCAACATATGTTTGAAAAGACTGTGTGGCAATCTGGCTGTGTCAGCTGGTATCAGCAGAAAGGCGGCAAGAACTTTGCCTTATGGCCGACTTATACCTGGAAATACTGGCTCAAAACAAAAAAGCCAAATGTCGCGGATTATCGATTATTGAATAAACTCGCCTAAAAGCTTTTTACCATCTGACATCAAGCGGTGGCATAATTTATAGGTAATTTTTTCAATCCATTAAACTTATGCAATCGCTTTGGCTTATCTTTCAGCTTCTATTTTGTCTAGCAATCGGTTTTGCCATGGCAAAACGAATTCCGATTTCGATTATTAAAATCTGTTTCAAGCTATTGCCCTATTTTAGCTATGTTTTATTGATTGCAATTGCCTTTGAATTTTCACAATTGGTAGATGAATTACAGCATCCTCTCCAGATTTTGAGTACGTCGATCAGCATTGCCTTTCTGACCTCCCTAGGTGCTTTTGCATTTTGTTATCTACTATTTAAATGGGCAGGTTATCTTCCTAGCTCTGGTCGGGTATCCGTCGATCTAGTAGTTAAATCCTTGCTGAACATGAGTTATGCTTTTTTGGCTCTCGCAGGCGGATATTGTTTACATACAGGCTTGAATCTGTTTGATCTATCCTTGCAAATCAGCACCTGGCATTTGTTGCTAGTATTTATGTTCATGATTGGCCTGGATCTGGCTTATTCACCTTTAGATCGTTCCTGGTTAAATTTTAAAATTCTCCTGGTACCAATCGGTTGCATCTTCGGTTCATTATTCGCGGTCATGCTTTATTCATTCTGGAACACCGACATCAGTCTGAAAGATTTGATCATGCTGTCACAAGGCTATGGATTTTACTCAATGTCAGGCGTTGTCGTGACAGAACTCAGAAATGCAGAACTCGGCAGTATCGCCCTGATGAATGACCTGTTTAGAGAAATTTTTGCCATCTTACTGATGTATTGTATGGGTTGGAGATATCCAAGATCGGCCATTTCCGCAGCGGGTGCAACTGCGATGGATGTGACTCTGCCGATGGTTAAACAAGCCTGCGGGCATGATTTTATTCCACATGCCATGGTCAGTGGTTTTATTTTGTCACTGTTAGCACCAATCATGGTGAGTATACTGGCAGCGATTTAATAACTTTATCACTTTCTCAATCTCACTAAATTCCTCTTTTATAAAGAGGGACTCTCCTCCCTGGGTAATTTTTAAAGCAGAATTTTAAAACGAAGCACAAGCAAGGGGCCGGCAGAGCTGACTAAAAACTTAAATCAATATCACTTAAGGCATCGCCTACTGTTTCAATAACATCCGAAGCGAGACTGATGGCATCAGATGCCAAACTGACCACATCTATTCCCACTGTCCAATCTGTTGAGCTTGCCTGTTGTTGCTGTTCTTGTTGCTTAAGCTGCTCTGCCTGTTGAACATTTTGAATCATGTCATTCTGTGCTTTTTCTAATTGTGGTTCAGATGAAGTCATCATTTTTCCTTTTTATTTTAACCTGAGTTCGATATAAAAAAAGAGTAGAAAAAAAGCCCTGTTTTTTTAACATATTGGTTCTCAAGACAAAATGTTATAAAACAAGGCTTCTCAATGGATCATATTATCGAATTATTTTGTATTTTGGATGATTTCTGCAAAAAAATTTAATGACTCTTTAGAGAAAGCTTTAATTTCTGATCAAAAAACCAGGTTGAAAAAGTCAGCTTTAAGCTTGTCTGAAGCAATGACCATTGTCATTTTATTTCATCAATCCGGTTTTAGATTCTTCAAATATTTTTATTACCAAATGATCGTTCCATTCTGGAAATCTGCTTTTCCTAAACTGCTTAGCTACAACCGATTTATTGAAATCATGCCCCGTTGTTTGCAAGCTCTGAGTTGTTTCTTCCATCAGGTGAAAGGAAAAGATACGGGAATCAGTATCATTGACTCCACTAAATTGGTAGTTTGCCATAATCTTCGGATTAAAAGGCATCGTGTATTTAAAGGCTTGGCCGGTCGTGGAAAAAGTAGTACGGGTTGGTTTTATGGTTTTAAATTACATCTCGTTATCAATAATTTAGGTGAAATTATTAATCTCAAGCTGACATCGGGAAATGTTCATGATGTTGCTATATTAGAATCTTTAACTCAAGAATTAAATGGGATCCTACTCGGAGACAAAGGCTATTTGAGCAAAGCAAAAGCCGAAGCTTTAGCAGCAAGAGGACTGAAAATATTGACCCCATCACGTCGGAATATGAAAAATAAATCCATCCAAACTGAAGAAGAAAAACAATTACTTTGCAGAAGAGGACTGATCGAAACAGTGAATGATCAATTAAAAAATTTACATCAACTTGAACATTCACGTCATCGTTCGGTAAATAACCTCATGGTGAATATCATGGCTGCTGTAGTGGCTTATTGTTTGAACCCCAATAAGCCAACTTTCCAAAATATGCTAAAAGGTTAAGTGGATTTCATCGAACTCAGGTTATTTTATAACCATTTTTTCAATATATAAAAAAAGCCTTTCGACTGAAAGGCTTTTTGTCATTCAAACCGTATTAAAGCGTTGCTAAAATATCTTTCAAAGTCTGACGCATATTTTTAGACTGGGTAATCGGGCGACCAATGACCAGATGTGTTGAGCCATCCAGCATTGCCTGTTTCGGTGTCACAATACGTTTCTGGTCATCTGCATTCGACCCTTCTGGACGAATGCCTGGTGTCACTAATGCAAAGTCTTTTCCAATCGTTTCACGTAACATTTTCGCTTCTTGAGCTGAGCAGACCACCCCATCTAGACCACTGTCTTTGGTCAGTTGTGCCAGACGTTTTACATGCTCATTTGGCTCAATATCCAGACCAATATCTTTCAAGTCTTCACGGCCCATTGACGTCAATACAGTCACTGCAATCAACTGAGTCTTATAATTACCTGCTTGTAAACGCTCTACACAGGTTTCCATCATCTTGCGGCCACCTGAGGCATGCACATTCACCATCCACACACCCAAATCTGCTGCTGCGCATACTGCCTGTGCTGTTGTATTTGGAATATCATGAAATTTCAGATCCAGAAATACATCAAAGCCTTTATCTTGAAGTGCTTTGACAATAATTGGACCTTCATGGGTAAATAACTCTTTACCAACTTTTAGTCGACACAAGGCAGGATCTAGCTGTTCTGCAATAGCTAAGGCATCAAATTGGCTTTTGGCATCTAGTGCGACGATGATACTCAAGAGATTACCCCTTCATATAGGCAAAAAATAAGCCCATTATAATGGGCTTTGATTTTCATTGGTAATATCTAATACAGTTTTTTCATGCCGGGTATGCGCTGCTGCTTCAGCGGCCATTAACTTGGCTGTATTCAACTGTTCCTTACGTAGATGTTCAATGTCTTTACGCAGTCGTTTTATTTCCCAATTCGTCTGAAAAACCCGGAAGATCTGAACGCCCAATAACAGGCCCAAAACAACACCTAAAGATAACGTGAGGAGAAGTAATAATCCCAGGCGCATTGCAGGAACTTGAGTAAATAACAAGTCCACTGACAATTCGGTACCGTTTTGCAAAACTAAAGCTAATGAATAACCAAACAGTACCAATAAAAGAATGACTAGAACGTAACGCATGAACACCCCGCAAAATATTTACAATTATTTTTGTGCAGACTCATTCACAGCGTCACGAAGTGCCTTACCTGGTTTAAAGTGTGGAACTGCTTTTGCAGCCACTTCTACAGATTTACCAGTTTTAGGGTTACGACCTACGCGCGGTTCACGGTGATGCAATGCAAAACTACCAAATCCACGAATCTCGATACGATTGTCAGTTGATAAAGCTTCTATCATTTGATCAATCATAATTTTAACTGCTTCTTCCACTAAAGGCTCAGCCAAATGCGGATTTTTTAACGCAATACGCTCTATTAAGTCAGACTTATTAAGTGCTTCAGTAGTCATCTGCGACCTCTTTAATTATCAAGCTACTTGGGATCTATTTCCCGATAATAACCTGTTTAAATACAAAACGGTAGCGCAATAATTAAATACTACGCTACCGTTTACAGTATTTGTATAAAAAGTATTAATTAACTTACATTAACAATACAATTCAAACGCTTACTTAGTTGCCCATTTGAGCTTTGATCAGGTCACCAATCGTCTTAGGACCATTGTCTTGACCAGCAGGAGCTGTTTTCAAGTTAGCAACTGCTTCTTTCTCTTCAGCTTCGTCTTTCGCTTTGATAGACAAGTTGATTGCGCGAGATTTACGATCTACGTTGATGATCTTCGCTTCAACTTCTTGACCAACTTCAAGGAACTTAGTTGCATCTTCAACGCGATCGCGGTTGATTTCAGATGCTTTCAGAGTCGCTTCAACTTCGTCAGCTAACTTAATAGTAGCGCCTTTAGCGTCAACTGCAGTTACAGTACCTTTAACCAACGCACCGCGTTCGTTAGCAGCAAGGAAGTCATTGAACGGATCGTTGTTCATTTGCTTGATGCCAAGGCTGATACGGTTGCCTTCAGCGTCTACAGAAAGGATAACCGCTTCAACAGTGTCGCCTTTCTTGTAACGACGAATCGCTTCTTCGCCTTGTTCGTTCCAAGAAATATCAGACAAGTGAACTAGACCGTCGATACCGCCTGGTAAACCGATGAAGATACCGAAGTCAGTGATAGATTTGATCGTACCAGAAACTTTTTCGCCTTTATCGTGGTCTTTAGCAAACTCTTCCCATGGGTTAGCACGAGTTTGTTTGATACCAAGAGAAATACGACGACGTTCTTCATCAACTTCAAGAACCATAACATCAACTTCGTCACCAATCTGAACAACTTTAGATGGGTGGATGTTTTTGTTCGTGTGATCCATTTCTGAAACGTGTACTAAACCTTCAACGCCTTCAGCGATTTCAGCGAAACAACCGTAGTCAGTCAGGTTAGTTACGCGCGCTTTAACGATTGAACCTTTAGGGTAACGGTTCATGATCGCTAACCATGGATCTTCGCCAAGTTGTTTAAGACCTAGAGAAACACGGTTACGTTCGCGGTCGAATTTAAGTACTTTAACAGTAACTTCTTGACCAACTTCAACAACTTCTGAAGGGTGCTTGATGCGTTTCCAAGCCATGTCAGTGATGTGAAGAAGACCATCAATACCGCCAAGGTCAACGAATGCACCGTAGTCAGTAAGATTTTTGATCGTACCAGTAACTGTTTGACCTTCTTCAAGCTGAGCAAGAAGAGCTTCACGGTCAGCTGAAGATTCAGCTTCCATAACAGCACGACGTGAAACAACAACGTTGTTACGTTTAGCGTCAAGTTTGATTACTTTGAATTCTAACTCTTTGCCTTCTAGGTGAGTAGTATCACGAATAGGACGAGTATCAACTAAAGAACCTGGAAGGAACGCACGTACTGGACCGATGTCAACAGTGAAACCACCTTTAACTTTACCAGAGATAACACCAGTAACGATTTCGCCGTCTTCAAAGATTTTTTCAAGTTTAGTCCAAGTTTCTGCGCGTTTAGCTTTTTCGCGAGAAAGAACTGTTTGACCCATACCATTGTCAAGTGCTTCAACAACTACGTCTACAGTGTCGCCAACTTGAACTTCAAGTTCGCGCTGTTCATTTAAGAACTCAGCACGGTCAACAACGCCTTCAGATTTAAGGCCAGTGTCAACAGTTACCCAATCAGAGTCAATGCTTACTACAACGCCTTGGATAACTGCACCCTTTTCAACGTTGAGGTTTAATTCGCTTGCTTCAAAGAGGGCTGCAAAAGATTCGGTCATGATATTTCCGATAAAGTCAGCGGTCTTGGATCAGACAAGGCCGGTTTAATTAAGCATCTACATAGTCCATATAAAACTGATCAAGCTATGCGTTTGCTGATAAAATTGGGTTAGTTTGCTAACTGCTGATCCACATAAGTGGTCATCAGCTGGAATACTTCATCGATATTCAAATCTGAACTATCGATAATGTAAGCATCATCCGCAGGCTTGAGTGGAGCGACAGTGCGTTCCATATCTCGTTTATCGCGAGCGATGATATTAGCTAAAATGTCGCTTATTTTAACATCCAGCCCCATGCCCTGCAACTGCTTTACACGTCTTTGCGTACGGGATTCAGCCGAGGCCGTCAAATATATTTTTGCCTGGGCGTTCGGGAAGATACTTGTCGCCATATCGCGTCCGTCTGCTACCAGACCCGGTGCCTGCGCAAAGGCATGTTGGCGTGAAACCATCGCTGTTCTAAGCTCAGGAATTGCTGCAACTTTTGAAGCAAACTCTCCTACCCGTTCAGTGCGAATAGTTTGGGACACATCTTCACCATCCAGCCACACCTTCACTCCAGTGTCGGTACTGACAAACTGGATATCTAAATTTGTTGCGATTTGTACGCATTCTGGCAATTTCGTGTCTAGAGAATCCAGCAAATCATGGTGATGCAATGACAAACCCAAAAGGCGGTATAAAGCACCAGAATCCAATAAGTGAAACTGATAATGTGCAGCCAGTTTCGCTGCTAACGTGCCCTTGCCAGACCCACTTGGACCATCAATGGTAATAATTTGAACTGTCATTGCTTTCCCGTTGTTGTTTAAACAGATTTTGCGAGTTTTGTCAGGCCTAGTTTAATCGCTGCCTGTAACTGTGCAAGGATTAATTTACTCACAAAAGGCGCACGTGCCTGCAATTCAATCGTATAAGTTACTAGTGTTTTGTCATCAGCCAGTGCTTCAAATTCAATAATACCCAAATGATGCTTGATTAACGGATTTTTAATAATCTGGTATTCGATGCGATTATTTGGCTCGAACAAGGTAATTTGTTCTTTCAGCGGCTTTATTGGCCCCATACCCATTGCACGTACCGAACCGAGTCCATCAGGATGTTCAGCATCCGCAGAATCCTTGATTCGTTCGACCTGCATCGGTGCGAAGGCAATATTATAGGTGTCATGCTTGGACATCAAATTAAAGACATCATCAAGCGCTGCCGGAAATTCTTTTTTTACTTGAATGCTGTTCATTATTGTTCCTGAAGATTGCAGATATTTGAAAGTAAGCAAATTTTAGCGGATAAAGCAGATTTATTTCTGCGTATTTAATAACTTTTCTTGTAACTTGAGTTCTCGTTTCTGCTCGCGGCGCAACTTAAAAAATGCACTCAGCTGTTCAGAACATTGCTGCTGCATGCAGCCTGCCTGGAAAGGAAATACGTGATTATAATAACCGGTTTCAAACAGTTGACGCGCACTCACCAATGAACCCGCTTTCGCTTCAAATGCACCAAATACCACTCGCGAAACCCGCGAATGCACCAGTGCACCGACACACATGGTGCACGGCTCAAGAGTCACATAGAGCACCGCATCATCAGGTAACCGATAATTTTGGAGGTTTTGACAGGCATCACGTAGTGCAACAATTTCAGCATGCGCAGTCGGATCATTCAACGAGATGGGCGCATTAAATCCCTGACCAATGATCTGATTCTGACTGACGATAATTGCCCCGACTGGGATTTCTCCCTGTGCAGCAGCAAGTGCAGCCTGCTCGTAAGCACGCTGCATCCAGTATTCATCTGTAAATTGTGTTTCGGACATTGAGGCTTAAATCACACCATAATGCTTGAGCAGCTCATTCCAGCTTTCAATAGTCGTAACTGGAGGATTTCCAGACAGGATACCTTTTAAGCTCATATCTACACCTTTTTTCCACTCAGGACTAAGGTCTTTATCGACCAGACGCGCTCGCACTCCCTCGACAAAATCATGATGACGGATTTTCCAGTCAGAAATTTGAACTTCCAGCTCGAAAACTTCATTCCAGGAATGTACCTGCTTACCCCATTGCCATAATAGCCAGGTCAAGGCTGCGGTAGTCGGCGAACCTTTTTTCAGGTTTTCACTGGCCTGACGCAACCAGTCACTACGCGCATCACTCAGGCCAATAATCGACTCATAATCATGCTCAAAGTTGATACCACGGCAAACACTATGAATCACATCCAAGGAGTTTTGCAGCGGTCCTGGGCCGACTGGACGGTGCATACTATTCAGGGTATCATCAATGGCACGAAAGTCACCTGCAGGATAATGCTCCCAGTCGATATTAATGACTTTATCCAAAACTGAATCACGCTGTGCATCACAAATATGCGTTGCCCAGCCAATCCCATAAGCGCCCGCAGCGGTCATGATCGAACCGGTCAAGCCAGTAAATAGACCAATCGCACCACGATCTGCTAAGAAGCGGGTTGCACCCACGTCTGGATACAAACCGATATTAATTTCAGGCATGGCCAAACGTGAATAAGGCGTCACTAAACGGAAAGGCGCCGCCATAAACAGCCCCAAGCCGCCGCCCATCACATAACCTTCACCCCAGACTAAAACGGGTTTGGCATAATTATGCAATAACAGATCAAGTGCATATTCTTGCTCAAAGAATTTATTGGCAGTCGCGACTTCATCATTAATCACTAACTGACGCAGTTTACGTACATCCCCACCCGCACAGAACGCTTTCGGTGTGGTTGAATCCAGCCAGATGGCTTTTACACTGTCATCATGATGGAAATCCTGAAATACTTCCAGAAGTGCGGAAGCGATCGATTCATCCAGCGCATGCAAAGATTTCGGGCGATTTAAACGAACGATACGCCAACCATTGTGCGCTTCTTCAACAATCAAATCTGGATGATAATGTTTAGTAAGGGGAGAATATTTCATGCGTCCAGCTGCCAATCTATAGGCTCAATGCCATGTTGTTTGAGGTAATTATTCGATTTCGAAAATACTTTGCAACCAAAAAAACCACCACGGTTTGCGGCCAAAGGCGATGGATGTGCTGCCTTTAACACGAGATGCTTGTCTTGATTAATGCGCTGTCCTTTACGCTGTGCGTATGCGCCCCAAAGAATAAAGACAATATGTTCACGCTGTTCATTTAATACATCAATGACGTGATCGGTAAATTCTTCCCAACCGCGCTTTTGATGCGAAGTCGGCTGACCTGCTTCTACGGTCAGTACTGCATTTAACAGAAGCACACCCTGCTCTGCCCAATGCGTCAAGTCACCATGCTTCGGTCTTTCAACCCCAACATCAGCATGTAACTCATGAAAAATATTACGCAAAGATGGTGGTAATGCAACCCCCTTTTGCACGGAAAAGCTTAATCCATGCGCCTGATTTGGGCCATGATAAGGATCTTGCCCCAAAATTACCACTTTTACCCGATCTAGCGGCGTGGTATTTAACGCATTAAAAATCAGATGATTGGGAGGATAAATGATTTTATCTGCTTTTTTTTCTTCAACGAGAAATGCTTTTAATTCATCCATTTTCGGACTGAGCAAAAATTCACTCAATCCATATTTCCAGCTTTCATCCAACTGAACTTTATTCAGCTTGGCCAGTTGCTGTTCATTTAAAGACATTCTTCAATCCTAAATCTATGTCAATGGATTTAAAGTCACGCAGACTTTAAATCTGTACCTGTAAATCTACTGTAGGGTTATGAAATGGTATGCCCTGTTTGAGCTTGGCGAACATGTCCGGATCTGTCCATTCAGCTTGCACCTGTTCAGAAAACTCAAGTTGCTCCAGACTAAGGATGCCCATTTGTTCATTTTGAATATCTTCTAAAAAGCTTTGTGCATAGCCGGTGTCGGTTTCATGCACAATCACAGAATAGACTTCGACATCGCCTTCACCATTTTGAGTCACGGTCGATGCCAGCACCTGCTGTGCCAGAAAGAAGAAAATACGTGAAAACTGTTCTGCTGATGGCGATACCGGCAAAGACACCCAGCGCGCACTGAAATTCTTGCAGGCCTGAATATATTCCGGATCGTCATTTTTCCAAAAGCAGATGGCATGATCGAAAGAATCAAAGAAATCCTTAATCACACCTTTAAGCAGACCAAAGTCATAGACCATTTGACCATGATCTAGCTTCGAGGCTTTTAGCAATAACTCGACTTTATAACTATGGCCATGGATCGAACGCTTACAGCGATCTGACGTGCAGTTACGCACAATATGAGCATTCTCAAACTTAAATAACTTACGAATTAACATATGCCGTAATGTCGTCAAAAAATAGGTGAATTAATTTTGATTATAAAGCAAAAGTAAAGCTTTGAGGATTAATTTTGCTGCTTAGCATGATAGGGAAAAGGCATCAGCCCGGCATTTGCGCTTATCCAGCCTGTACAACTCATGAGCTAAAATTAAAATGGCGCCATGCTACGGTAAGCGACATAAACCTGTTTGTCCTGACGAACCAGATCGCTGCTAAACTGGCGCTTACGCTCACTTAAAACCACTTCGATTCGGGCTTTAAAATAATTGGATTGCACCCCAAGCAGACTGTTAAACAAATTACGCCTGTCCGCATCGACCTGAGCGAAAGGCTCCAGTGACCACAGATCAGTCACATTGGAAAAGTGCTCCAAATTGGCCTGACGCTGATCCAGCAATTGCTGCACTGCATTCACATCCAGCTTTTCATCCATACTAGCCAAAAGAAAAGCTGAAGCGGTATTAATATTGACCAGGCTCTCCTGCACCGGTGCAGTACTCAGATAAGGTGCTATCAGCTTATATTTATTCTCTTCAAAACCGCGTACCAGCTTTAATTCTTCTACGCTGTGAAATTTTGCATTCGGTGGCAAAGCAGCATTGGGCAAGCTCTGATAATAGTTAGATTCGGCGCCCATGCCCCCACTGACCAGCTCGTCTGCATCCTGCCAGTCAATGACTGCTTCACTGAGCTGTTCCGGCAAACTGGCACGTTTTAGAATCAGCTCGAACCATGCTTTGGCATTTTCATTGACTGCGCCTTCGGCAGTAATCAGGCTATTTAAATTAAACTTGCCTGATTCATCCTGTATTATTCCGGAGACATAACCGTCATCTACCGGAAAAGCTGGCATGGGCTGCGCCCAGGTTTCCTGCAGATGGTCGACCTCTGCGGCATTTTCAGCATCATCGACCAGCAATTCAGAAAAAAAGGCCTCAGCACTTTTGGCATACATTAAGGACTGGTTTTGTCGCATCAAATAGGCAGTGCTTTCAGCAGTTGCAGCTTGACGTTGCGCAATCGTAGCCGCCAGAATAGTCGCTAGCGCTACCATCACCAGAATGGTAATCAATGCAATGCCCTGCTGCTGCTTGATCATGATCGCTTTATTCATTTTCATTTCTTATTATTCTGAGCTGGGTTGACTAGCGTTCTGAGTATCAAGCAAAAAGTCAGTATTTAATAAACTAAACATCCATTCATAACTGACGCCATTCACGGTTAAATTTATTTTAATCCCTTTAGGCAACCTTTGCTTCTGCTCTAATTGGTTCAGGTCTGAAGAAGCATCCGGCCATTGCGTGAGTTCATTCGGATTAAGTACGACGATCTGGAATTGTTCCACTTCCGACAATAAAAAACTGGATTCGGGCTGATCTTGACCGGTCTGATTCAGATTCCGGTATTTCAAGCGATAAAGTTTCTGTTCATCGGCTCGATACTGATATTCAATGCGTTCATCTGGGGAAATTCCTTCTTCCAAAGGGTCAGTTACCCCAGTTTTACTGAAATTAAAGCGTCCGTTCTGCAGCACCAGAGCCGGTTGAATATCCCCATTGATATTGGCCGTTAAGGGCACTGCCTGTACGGTATCTCGCAGAATCTGCTGATAGGTTTGCTGTAGCTGACCTAAACGCTGCTCATGAATCACATTCTGATCTTTGGTTTTGACAATATAATCAAAAACTTTCCAACCCAAAGCAGACAGCACCGCAAAGATCGCAATTGCGACCATTAATTCAACCAGGGTAAATCCTTTAGGCTTCATGGAGTATTGTTCATGCGATGATTAAAGAACATCAGGCTGCTGATCCCAGATTCAACCTGACCACTGTCCTGATTAACCAGACTCACCTGCAATTCGATTCGCTGCACATTCGGACTGACCGTCGGTTCGCTGCGCTTGTCAATCTGCCAAGTTTCACCTTGCTGGGTCAGCTGTTTAGAAGCCGTACCCTCCATCCATTCCTGATTGATTTCCATTTGTGCCACTTCATTTAAAGCAACAAACTGTGCTTTGGTACGTAGAATGGCATTTGAGGTGGATTGAGTATATTGCATTGCGACTTTGGTCAAGGTCATGGCTGCGGTCGCAAAAATTGCCAAGGCGACCATAACTTCCAATAAGGTAAAACCTGAGCGAGGATAAACGAAACAACGTTTCGTCCCAGTGCAAGATGACAAACGCTGTTCGGAGTGCACAGGATTAAGTCGAGTAATACTCAGCCTAATAGCACCAAATCCAATATTCTGCTTGAAATATCTAGATTTCATTGATTTTACCCAGATGATCAATCTCAATCGCAGCACCCACTTCACGGTCTTCTAAAAAGAACTGAATCCGCACCGGTTTGACTTCACCAGTGCCGAGCCAGATTAATTGAGGTGAATTTGCCTGAGTCAGGTCACGATTTTGTGCCCTGGCATAACGCTGCTGTTCCAGTGCCTGAATCTGAAAGGAAACATGATCAGGTAAATTACGCAATTTGAAATCTGCATAACTTTGCCATTTTTCATTTTGCAGGTTCGGTTCAGTCTGCGCTGCTGAACGATATTCTATAATTCCATAACGAAATGGCGTGACATCTGTTGCTGGCTGAACGTCAAGCGCGAGTATTCTAGACTGGTCATTGGCCTCGCGTAGCACCCGTTGCAAGTCTACTAATAAAATTTCCCGTGCCTGCATTGCTTTGCGCTGATCGACACCACTGGTATTGAGCAGCACTAGTGAAGCCATAATCCCCATAATCACAATCACCACCATCAATTCGATTAAGGTAAAGCCACGAACTGCACTGTTAGGTGATCTGATCATAGGACAACCTTAGACAAACTGGTCGGCAGAATGCACCTGCTTGGGCAAAGCCAGCGCCTGATCGATATAGGCCACACGCAAGGTATCGCGTGAACCCAAGTAACGCTGATAGAAACTGGAATTGAGAATTGCGGCTGCACCATGGGTCAGCGACCAGATCGAAGCCAGATAATCACGTACCGACATGCGGCTGTTGATCGATGCCAGATAAGTTTCTGTCATACGGATAATCAGGCGTAAGCGCTGTTTGCGCACCTGATAAAGTTCGCTAAACAGGTGCTGGATTCCAACCCCAGTCGTCGACAGGCGTTCTTCAATTTGATGAAACAGCACAGTACGTTCAGGATGATGCAAATGATGCAGCATAAAGAAGGCCAGATGTTCAGGAAAGGCTTTATCGCTATCCTGAATCATTTCCAGCAACATGCGCTCATTTCGGATAATCAGCAGCATGTATAGTTCATCTTTACTCTGGAAATGTTTATAAAGTGTCCCTTTGGCCAGATCAAGCTCGGCGGCAAGCGCATCGAGCGTCATTCCTGCTTCACCATTTTCTAACAGGAGTTGCTCTGCTACTTGAAAAATCAAGGTTTCTCTTGCTCGAAACTGAGCTTGACGATCCATCTTCACCCTATAAACTCTCTTTGTACTTTATATAACTTTATTTACTTTAAATTCAGAAGATTTTCAAAGTTCTGCTTTGTGATATAAGCCATTTCTTCCAGTGACTTATCATATACATCGCAAAGCGCTTTGGCTACATAAGGAACGTATTTAGGCTCATTAGATTTGCCACGATACGGCATTGGCGCAAGATAAGGACTATCGGTTTCAATCAGCACACGATCCAGCGGAACCTGCTTGGCGACATCGCGCAAATCCTGGGCATTTTTAAAGGAAACAATCCCGGAAAATGACACATAATAACCGCAATCCAGCACGGCTTTAGCGGTTTCCCAATCCTCGGTAAAGCAATGCAAAATACCGTGTGTAGATTTCTCTGCGCGGATAATATCCACAGTATCATGCTTGGCAGCACGGGTATGCACCACCACCGGTTTTTTAGTGATTTGTGAGGCATGAATATGTCGAGCGAAACAGGCTTTTTGTTCTTCGACAAAATCTGTGCTGTGATAATAATCCAGGCCGGTTTCACCGAGTGCCCAGACTTTTTCCGGTTGCGCCAGTTCGACCAGATATTCAGTCGTGGCACGTGCCATCGTGGCAGCATCTTCACAAGGATGTACACCGACAGTATAACCGACATCTGCATGACGCGCGGCAATTTTAGCCAGCTCGATATGATCATCCAGATCGACCGAGATACTCATGAATTTGGAAACACCGGCTTCACGGGCCTGAGCCAGTGCCTGATCCAGATCACCATGATATGGTGTCAAATCAAGCAGGGTTAAATGACAATGAGTATCTACAAACACGATGCGTTCCTACCAAGGGTAAATTAACTACATAGTGTAACTTTTACGTCCTTCAGATTTAAGACCTGCAACCAGACGATCTGCTTCATTTTTGAAATAAACGCCTTTTTCACCTGTTAACTGGATACCAAAGCCTTGTGGCTTGATACCATTCTGCTTTTGTGAGACCCAGATGACTTTACCGGTTAAAGGAATTTTCTGGGTCTGGTCAGGCAAAGTCGTCAATACAAAAACTTCTTCGCCCAGTTTGACCGGCTGCTTGGAAGGAATAAAAAGTCCACCACCCACAACATAAGGCATATAGCTGGCAAACAGTGTTTCAATGTCAGGAATATTGGCCTGAATAATACCGCCCATACGTGGTTGCATGTGATTTCCCCTTAATTAAAGATTCATCAGCTTGATAAACAATTCATCAATAACCAGATTGCTTTGGACATTCTGCTCGAGGTATTGCTTGGCCTGCTGAAAATCCTCATAAATTTTAAAAAGTGCTTCTAATGAATATTGTTCGGCAAGTACATTGAATTCCAGATCAATGTTTTTCACCGTCTGATTTAGCTTGACACAAATTAAATCGGACAACAAGTATTCAAACATTTGAGCAAATTCACCAAAACTCAGGCTTTTATTCCATTTGGTCGCAATTGCCATCGGCATATTTTTTTGAATGACCAGTTTTTGCCAGTCTTGCAGGAATTCCTGACGCAGTGGCAGCCAGGCACTTTGTGCAACCTCTAATGCCTGTAACGGCATCTGATTAGACAGGTTCATCAATAATTGTTGCTGGCTAGAACCTGCATCCGGGAGCTGATTCTGGACATAATCGCTAAATTGTTCTGCGGAAATTCGATCCAAAGCAAAATGCTGCAAACGACTGCGGATGGTCGCGGGCAATTTTAAATAATGATTCGCCAGTAAAATAATCACCGTATTATCACCGGGTTCTTCCAGTGTTTTAAGCAAGGCGTTAGCAGAGGCAATATTTAAGGCTTCTGCCGGCTCAATCACAATTACACGCCAGCCATCTACAGTCTGTTGCACAAAAGGCAGAAGATCACGAATCTTCTCGATCTTGATTTTAGCATTCTGTTTTTTATTGTCTTCATCGGTACTGATATGCACATAGTTGGGATGGGTATCTGCCTTTAACCATTGGCAGCTACTGCATTCACCACATGGCCCGGCAGGCTGACGATTCAGGCATAACACCCAAGCCAGAAACTGTTGGGTAAACGCTTCTTTGCCACAGCCTTTTTTTCCATAAAACAATAAACCATGCCCAAGCTTGGGAAAGCGTCCGGTCAGGGTTTCCCAAACCTGTTGCTGCCATGGATAGATATGTGCATTGACATCAAAAGGCATGTATTTGACTCTTCTTAGGCAAAATGGGAAAGATCCATCTGATTCAGGCGATCCAGATCTTCCTGAGTATCTACCCCTGGCGGCAAATTGGCTTCAGCCACCGCAATGGCAATACGGTGTCCATTTTCCAGTACCCGTAACTGCTCTAGAGATTCCAGTTTCTCCAGCACACCCATTTCCCAGGTCACATATTCTTGCAACAGTTTTACCCGATAGGCATATAGGCCTAAATGACGATAGGCCTGATCATGCAGTTTTGGTTCAGTCAGTTTCGCACCATCACGGTCATAAGGAATGGTAGCACGGCTAAAATACAGTGCTTGCTGGTGTTTTGACATGACAACTTTTACAATGCTGTCACGTTTGAATTCATCCAGTTGATGGATCGGCTCACATAGCGTCGACATGGAAGATTCAGGCTGATCTTCCAAGAGTTGAGCAACCTGTTTTACCAGTTGCGCAGGCAGTAAGGGTTCATCCCCCTGTACATTGACAATAATGTCCTCACTGGCCCAGCCTTTGATTCGAGCCACTTCACTCAAGCGGTCTGTGCCTGAAGGGTGATCCGCCGAGGTAATGACAACATCAATGCCTTCAGCACGGCAAACGGCAGCAATACGCTCATCATCAGTTGCCACACACAGATCATCAAAACCTTGCACTTTCTTGGCTTGATCCACTACCCGCAGAATCATGGGACGACCATGAATGTCCAGCAACGGTTTACCCGGCAGACGTGAACTGGCGAAACGTGCAGGAATAACAATGTGTTTCATAATGAATGAGCCTTAAGAAATTTGAATACCGTATTGTTGTAACTGTTGCTGCAAGACTGTATAGCAGGCTGGCGATAGGACTGCATCGACTGGCACTACCCAGATATCCTGTTTGAAATCTGGATATTGTTTAAGGAGCGCCATAATTTTTACTGCGTCTTTTTCAGTGGTAATAATCGGATTGTTATCATCGAACTGTAAATCTTCAATGTCATAGTCATGATGGTCTGGAAACTCATGACACTGAAATTGTTCTATGCCTAAATTTTGCAAGGTCTGATAAAACCGCTGTGGAAAGCCAATGCCGACTACCGCATAAAAAGCCGCTTGAGGGTTAAAGATTTTAGTGCTGTCCTGATTGAGCAAATAAGGCTGCGATGCAGCCAGATGCATATTCAGTTCAGAACTTGGGTTAGCCGAATGCTCAATTACGGTTCCGGTTTTTAGCCGTGTTACAGGTTCGCGCAGATAGCCTTCTGGAAGCAGTTTCTGATTACCCAGACCGCGATTATTATCCAGCACAATCCACTCAATCTCGCGGTTCAAAGCCCAGTGCTGCAGGCCATCATCACAGATAATCAGATCCAGTTCATGTCTGTGCAGCAATAACTCGATACTTTTCTGCCGGTTGGGGCCAACTGCCATCGGCACGCCTGTTGCCTGCACAATCAAGGCAGGCTCATCTCCGACAATCTCCGGCAAGGTATTAAAGTCGACATAGGCCGGAAATGGACCTTGGCCGCCATAGCCTCGACTGATCACGCCTACACGAACATTTTTCTCGGTTAAATAATCCACCAGATGAATCAGCAAAGGTGTTTTACCGCTACCACCGACCGTGATATTGCCAATCACCATAACGGGTATCGGCGCACTATAACTTTTTTTAATGCCTTTTTGATAAAGCCAGTGATTGCTGACAAAACCCAGGCGATACAACCATGACAAAGGACGCAGCACCACCAGCCACTTTGCCTGTGCATTCCAAGCATCCTGAATGATTTGTGCCAGTGCCATAAGTTACTGTTCCTCAAAGTTACGCTGATGCAACTGATAATAAGCACCATGTAGCGCAATCAGTTCTGCATGACTACCCTGTTCAACAATACGGCCCTGATCCATGACCACAATACGATCCGCATTTTCAATCGTCGATAGACGATGTGCAATTACGATGGTGGTACGGTCCTGCATGGCTTTATCAAAGGCACGCTGAATAAAGTATTCCGACTCGTTATCCAGCGCACTGGTTGCTTCATCCAGAATCAAGATAGAGGCATTTTTCAAAATTGCGCGTGCGATGGCGATGCGCTGACGCTGGCCACCAGACAGGTTTAAACCCTGGGCACCCAGCTGAGTATCATAACCTTGCGGCAATGCCATAATAAAATCATGTGCATAGGCTGCTTTTGCTGCCGCGATAATATCTTCATCGGAGGCACCTTCAAGCTGACCATAAGCAATATTTTCCCGCACAGTTCGGTTAAACAGTACTACTTGCTGGTTCACCATGGCAATTTGGGTTCGCAAGGCGGTAATTTCAAAATCTTCAATCGGTTTCTGATCCAGCAAGATCTGCCCAGAAGTTGCATCCTGATAACGCACCAGCAGATTCACCAGAGAACTTTTTCCTGCACCAGAACGTCCTACCAGCGCTACTGTTTCACCGGCCTTGACCTTTAAATTAAAATCATGAATGGCATGATGGCCATCATCATAAATCAAGTTAACATCTTTAAACTCGATATCGCCTTTCAGGCTATCCGTTAAAGTCCCGGTATTTTTTTCTTCAGGCATATCCAGCAATTCAAATACCGAATGAGCCGCAGCCATACCACGTTGAATTTTTTCATTGATATCCGTCAAGGCTTTGATCGGTCTTGCCAGCATACCCGCCGCAGTAATATAAGCGACAAATTCACCCGCAGAGGTATCACCCAGAATTTGCGGACGCAAGGCAATAAACATCACAATACTCAGTGAAATCGACATGATCAGCTGAACCACAGGACTATTCAACTGTTGTACAGCGACCATTTTCAAGCCACGACGCAAGTTTTCCAGCGAGTTCTGTTTAAAGCGTTCCTGCTCATAACTTTGCCCTCCAAAACCCTTGACGATCAGGTTGGCATTCACCGTTTCCTGCACCACATGGTTTACATCACCCATGGTGTCTTGCACTTGCTGCGATAATTTACGCATCCGTCTTGCAGCTTTACTGATAATAAAGCCAATGACGGGTGCAAAAATCAGGATACACATGGTCAGACGCCAGTTGGTATACAACAGGTAGCCTAATAATGCCAGAGTGATCAAACCTTGTTGCAACAAGGTTCTTAAAGCTTCAGTTGAAGCAGCGGTTAGCTGTTCAACGTTATACATGATTTTGGCAGTAATATGCCCGCTGGTATTATCCAGATAATACTGGGACGGTAAACGCAGCAATTTTGCAAAAACTTCCTGACGGATGTTGAATACCAGATTCCGGGAAATTACCGCAGTAAAATATCCACCCATGAACAAACCCAGGCCCCGGAAGAACATGAGTATGACCACTAAAAACGGGAAAAGTGATGTGAAACTCTGGTCTTTATTTTGAATCGCCTCAATAATATATTCTAGTAATTTAGCGACAGAGACTTCCGTAGCGGCATTAATAGAAAAACCCAGCAGGACAAGCAATGCAATGCCCCAAAACGGTTTTAAATAACTTAAAAGGCGAAGATAGACCTTAAAATCGTGCTTCACTAATAACCTCGGGTGGGTACTTTGGTACTGATATTAATATTTACAAAGCCGAGCTGCCCGGCCACATCCATGACACGAATCACGTCCTGATGGCTGGCTTTTGCGTCAGCTGCAATGACAAACATTAAATCACGGCGTTCATTAGAAATCTGTTTAATTGCAGTATTTAAATCCGCGACTTCCTTACTGGCCAAGGATTGACCATTCACTGCGTAATGACCATTGGCATCAACAATCACTTCGACTTTCTGATCATAACTTTTCGGCGGTACACCCTGCGCATCAGGCAAGGTCAGATTCATTCGGCTCATTTGGCTAAATGTCGTCGATAACAGCAAAAAGACCAGAATAAACAGCAGACAATCAATCATTGGGGTCAGATTAATATGTACATCTTCCACCTGGTTGCGTTTGAATTTCATCATCCGCCTCCTAGCTGGCTTTTTGCATGTCTTGGTCTATGTCTGCATGATTGCGATAAAAAAGATCCGCATGAAACAAAGTCGCTTGCTGCTCAAGTTCAGCCACATATTCCTGAACCAGACGCTGAAAATAACGGTGGGCAAACAGTGCAGGAATTGCAATCAGCATACCGGCTGCTGTGGTAATCAAAGCCTTGGAAATACCCGGCATCATCAATACCGGATCACTTCCAGTTCCCACATCGATCATCAGGAAAGATTCAATAATCCCAAGTACAGTTCCCAATAAACCGAGTAAAGGCGCAACTGCACTCAACGTGCCCAGAAAATTAATATTTTTTTCCAGATAACCGATTTCCTGTGACGCCGCCACCTCCATCTGCGCACGCGCATACTGTTCACCCTGCGGCTTACTAGTATAGCCCGCAGTAAATACCCGGCCCAAAGTACTTTGCTTTAAGGCCGCACTTTGATTCATTTTTTGCATGACTTGTGCTGTATTTTGCGAAGGCCCCATCAACAGGATCGACGGAAGTACTACGTTCTTTTTCAGACGAATCAGGCGCTCGATCGAAATCGCCAACATAAAAATAGAACACAAGACCAATGGCAGCATGAGCCAGCCACCTGCTTTAACCAATTCCCACATCTAATTTATTCCCCAATAAAAAATAGATAAATTATTCATCTTCTAAAATAGAAAGAATGCCATCAAGTTCTTCTAAAGAGTGATAGCTAATAACCAGTTTTCCTTTACCTTGCTTGTTATAGTCAATTTTAACATCTGCACTGAAACGCTCTGAAAGGCGCTGGGTCAATTGCTGAATATCTGGTGCTACCGCTTCTTTTACTTTTTCTTGTTTAGGTGTATTGAAATCACGGACTAACTGCTCGGTTTGACGAACAGACAGACTTTTTTCAATCACGATATCTGCGACTTTAAGCTGATCTTTAGCTTTCAAGGTTAAGATCGCACGTGCATGTCCCATATCCAGCAAACCTTGCTGCATAAAATCTTTTACTTCTTCAGCCAGGCTGAGCAGGCGAAGCAGGTTACTCACTGTCGTACGCGCTTTACCCACGGTATCTGCAATTTCCTGATGGCTTAAGCCAAATTCTTCATGAAAACGCTGCAAGGCCATCGCCTGATCAATCGGATTCAAATCCTGACGCTGGATGTTTTCAATCAAGGCCAGTGCAATCGCAACCTGATCATTCAGATCACGTACAATCGCAGGAACCTCGGTCAAACCCGCCAGCTGTGCAGCACGCCAGCGACGTTCACCCGCAATAATCTCGTATGGATAGCGTTCATCGTCAACCGGACGGATCACGATGGGCTGCATGATGCCATGCTTTTCAATCGATGCCGCCAGTTCCTGCAAATCCTGCTCGTTAATATAACGGCGTGGCTGATATTCACCACGCTTGAGCAAATTCACATCAATCTGTTTCAACTGACCATGATCAAGACCTTGGGCTTCGAGTTGTAATTTTTCTTTTTGAATTGAGCCTAGCAAGGCATCCAAGCCACGACCTTTGGCGAGTCCACGTTTCTTGACGGTCATGCTTTACTTCCTTTTTTCACTTTGCTTTTCTTTAATACTTCAGCTGCCAGATTTAAGTAAGCAACTGCACCCTTTGAGCTTTTTTCAAAATAAATCACCGGCAAACCGTGTGCTGGTGCTTCAGCCAGACGGATATTCCGTGGAATCACGGTTTCATACAGTTTTTTACCAAAATATTGTTCTAATTCTTCAGAGACATCACGAGTCAAGGCATTGCGTGCATCGTACATGGTGCGTAATACACCAACAATTTGCAGGTCCGGATTCAAGGCTTGCTGAATCCGATCGATGGTTTGGGTTAAATCCGCCAGACCTTCCAGTGCATAATATTCACACTGCATTGGAATCAGCACACCATCCACGGCTGCCAAAGCATTGACAGTAATCAGGCTAAGACTCGGTGCACAATCGACAATGATATAGTCGAATGAAGCTTCAATTTCCTGCAATGCATCCCGCAAAATGAACTCGCGCCCTTCCTGCTCTGCAATCGCCAACTCAACCCCAGCCAGATCACGGTTTGCCCCAAGAACCTTATAGCCGACTTCCGCCTTAGAGATCGCCGTTTCAATCGGCACTTCACCCAGCAACACATCAGTAACCGAATAAAGTAGGTCATTCTTCTGAATGCCAGACCCCATGGTCGCATTGCCTTGCGAATCCATATCAACCAGCAAAACACGTTTTTTTAACACAGCTAAAGATGCCGCCAAATTTACTGCGGTTGTGGTTTTACCGACACCACCTTTTTGGTTTGCAATCGCAATAATTTGTGCCATGTTGCCCCCAATCCCTTTAAAAATCTTAAATACGTTTTAATAGAAGTAAATGACGCTGTTCGTCTAAGCGCGGAACTTTAAGTTCAATAATCTCACAACTAAATTCATTTTTTAAAGTAACAACTTCATCTTCAGGAATTAAGCCTTTCATTGAGGCAATAATCGTTTGCTCGTGCATATATGGCTTAGAAGCATCAACAAAGTCCGTTAATGATGCAAAGGCACGACTGGTAATTACATCAAATTGACCCAGTTCATTGATGCTATCTTCGTTTTCTACACGCGTTTGCACGGCAATGACATTTTTGAGTTTTAAGTCAGCAATAAACTGCTTGAGAAAACGAATTTTTTTACCGTTTGAATCCAGCAATACACATTCACGCTCAGGCTGACATAAAGCAATGATCATGCCCGGCATACCACCACCTGTACCGATATCGAGCAAGCGGCCTGCAGGCAAATCCTTTAAAATACTTAAACTGTCGAGCAGATGCTTGACTAGCATTTCTTTTGGATCACGGATTGCAGTCAAATTGTATGCTTTGTTCCACAGCACCAAAGCATCCTGATACTTGAGTAATAAATTTAAAGCCTCATCAGATAGCTCTAAACCCAAAGCCTGGCTACCCTGCTTTAGTTCTTGAAAAAACATGTGCATAAACAATCTACGCTCGAAAAAGTTAGGTGGAAGTATACCGTTTTCTCTATATTGGCACAGTAGGCAGTGCTTAGCGAATATTCACTTAAGCAAACTTCCCTTCACGGATCGCCGTATCCAGTGCCGTTAAACGCTCCGGGGTTCCTACATCAACCCAAATGCCTGTCAGTTTAGAAGCGGCTACCTGCTGACTCTGCATTGCTGCTTTTAGCAACGGAGCTAAAGGACGTTTTCCAGCCTCTAAGCCTGCAAACATTTTCGGATCAAGTACGGATACACCACTAAAAGTCAGGTTTTCACCTTCGACTTGCTGATCAAAGGTATAAGCTTTCCCTTCTGCAAGCGTGAAATCACCCTCTGGATGTTGTTCAGGGTTCTGCACAAGTACGAGATGCGCCAAATTATCCTTTAGATCAATATCCAGTAAAGGTGCAAAATCCATCGTGGTCCAGACATCACCATTTAACAGAATAAAAGGTTCATCACCGAGTAGTGGCAAGGCATTGATAATCCCCCCAGCGGTTTCCAGACCTTCACCCTCATGTGACCAAAGGATGTGTACACCAAATTGTGAACCATTACCCAAAACTTGAGCGAGTTTTTCACCCAACCAAGCCGTATTGATGACAATTTCAGTGACTCCGATCGCAGCCAGTTTTTCAATATGCCAGACGATAAGCGGTTTGCCACCTACCTCAAGCAAAGGCTTGGGGGTATGCAAAGTTAATGGGCGCATACGATTGCCGAGTCCTGCGGCCAAAATCATCGCTTTCATTTAGGCCGCTACCTCGTATGAACCATATTTTGCTTCAAAGGCAGGCATCACTTTTTCATGAATGAACTGCATGAATGGCTCTAGTTCTACATAAGCCTTAGACTCTTCAAGCAGATACCACATCACACGTGGTAAATCTTTGAGATAACCCGACTTGCCATCACGTTCAAACAGACGCACAAAAATACCGAGGATCTTGATATGACGCTGAATTGCCATCATGTCGGCATCTTTTTTAAACTGTTCAAAGTCACGGTTTTCTTTAACAGATGCTGGCAATAACTCATAGAAATTTTTGAACCAGCGATACACACGGTCGGCATTCCACTGCACATAAGCATCACGGGTAATCGAAATCAGGTCATAGGTATCAGCACCAATGACTGCATCCTGAAAATCAATCACACCGAGTTCGGTTTCATTGTCGATTTTCATCAGGTTACGGCTATGAAAGTCCCGATGTACAATTACCTGAGGTTGTGCCAAAGCGGCATTGGCCAGAATCGCAAAAGTGCGTTTGATCAAGGCGCTTTCTGATTCAGTCGGTTGAACCTTTAACGCTGGCAACATCCAGTCAGTCAGCAATTCCATTTCTGAGATCAGTTTTTCATAAGAATATGCCGGGAAATGCCCTTCTCCAGCAATCGATTGCAGCTGAATGAGCTGTTTAAAACTTTGCTCATAATAGGCATCTACAGTCTCATCATTGAGCAGATTCGACAGCAGCAGATCACCAAAGTCTTCGAGCAGTAAAAAGCCATTTTCCAGGTCTTTTGCCACGATATGCGGAACACGCACGCCATGTGCATCAAAAAACTCATCTATCGTCACAAAAGGCACACAATCTTCTTTTTCTGGTGGTGCATCCATCAGCATAAATGTTTTATTATTCAGTTTGATTCGTGCATAACGACGGAAGCTGGCATCACCTGCTAAAAAATGAGTTTCAAATTGATCTGAACCGAGTACAGAGGCAATCCAAGATTGTATCAATTGTTCGCGTTGTGTATTCATTTGCAATTAATTCTAATACAGGCTGAGTTTTTAAAGTGCTAAGTGTAGCTACTTATCAACTTTTTCTCTATGATGCGACAATAATTAATTGCGATAAAAGCATGATTGGTTAATGAGACAAATGAAGCATCACTTTAAAATAAATCCTCTAGCGACTGCGATCTTAACCCTTTTATGTGGCAGCTCAGCCTCCGGCTATGCTGCATCAAATGTCTCGTCCGATGTAAATGCAGAACAGCTTAAACAGCGCATTAATGAAACCTATCCAGGTGAAGCATTCTTTTCGCAATACTATGTTGACAAATCCTCAGCTGAGGCACAGCAGCGGCAGGAAAAATATTTAAGTTCTGCCTACTGTAAAGGTGCCTGGATGACCCCGATTGCCCCAGATGCAGCAACCGTTGCGCCAGATCAGGCCACATCCACCATTACTGCAGATTATGGTCACTACAATCCAGCAGGCGACTCTTATTTGGAAGGCAATGTCATCATTGACCAGCAAGGTCGTCAGATTCGTGCTGAACGCGTGACCATTGATCAAACCCAGACTTATGCCAAGGCAGAAGGTCGTGTACAACTTGCTCAGGGTGGCCTGCTCTCGCAAAGTGATGATATTAATTATAATTTAAAGACCCAAGAAGGCGACCTAAATAACAGCTTCTATATCGCAGAACAGCAACATGCGCATGGTCGGGCAGAAAAGATCGCCAGAACCTCGACCGAAACATTAGAACTGGAAAATGCGACCTATACCACCTGCCCACCTGAGCAAAAACCGACTTGGAAAATTCAGGCAGAAAAGATCAAGCTGAATCAGGAAACCGGACGTGGTGAAACCCGCAATACCAAGTTGTATGTTAAAGATGTCCCAGTCTTGGCAGTTCCCTATTTCAACTTCCCGATTGATGACCGCCGCACTACCGGTATTCTGACCCCGACATTTGGCTTTACCAATGATGGCGGCCTGGAACTGGGTGTTCCAGTTTACCTGAATTTGGCACCGCAATATGATGCGACGATTACGCCGCGTTATATTGGCGATCGTGGTGTAATGCTGGATGGTGAGTTCCGTTATCTGACTGAAAATTATGGTGAAGGCCGTATTTGGGGAGGTTATCTACCTTCCGATGAAAGCTATAGCGACGAAGATCGTAAAAGCCTGCATTTCTTACATAACTGGCAGATCAATAATCAGCTCTCCACCAATCTTGAATATAACTATGCTTCAGACAAAGATTACTTCGCCGATCTGGACAACAACCCGAACTCTAAAACTGACCTGAACTTACGTCGTGCTTGGGAAGTCAATTACAAAAATGGTATTCCTGGCTTAAAGGCACAATTCAAAGTCGAAGATTTCCAGACCCTAGATCCAACTGTACTGGATGAAGACCGTCCTTATGCGCGTTTGCCGCAGCTTTTAGTCAATTACAAAACTGGTAATCCATTGGGATTACAGCTTGAGTTTAATAACGATACGGCCTATTTCCAGAAAGACCTGCGAAATTTCGCCGATACTGACCCAACGGGTGAGAAGGTATATCAACCAAGTGGTACACGAATCTATAACGACTTTTCCGTGCGTTATAACCATTATACCCCGTGGTCATTCTTCATTCCTCAGGCGACTGTACGCAACATCAATACTTTCTATGATGAAAAAACCCAAAGCCGTAGCGCGTCTAGTGAAAATAATTCAATTGTGGTACCACAATTCACGCTGGACACCGGTTTAATTTTCGAAAAAGAAGGTACGTATCTACAGACCTTAACGCCTCGTCTGTTCTACACCTATTCACCATATGAAAACCAGCAGAATCAGCCGAACTTTGATTCAGTCGTTGCTTCGATTAATTATGATCAACTTTTCAGTGCGCGTCGCTTTTATGGTAATGACCGCCTGGAAGACAACAACTTCGCCTCCTTAGGTCTGAGCTATAGCCTATTTAATGAAGAAGGTCTGGAGCGTCTGCGTGCCAGCATTGGACAGAGCTTTTTCTTTGAAGATCGTCGTGTGACACTGGAAAATGACGCAGATGAATTTGACCGTGAAAGCCATACCGGCCCTGTTATTCAACTGACGAGTCAACTGTCAAATAATGTTCACGTTAATCTGAACTCAAGCTGGATGTCGAATGGATCGAATGCCCAACGCGATGTGCAGGTTTATTATACCGGTGATCAAGGCAATCTTTATAACTTAGGCTATTTCTATCGCAAAGATATTCCGAACCGTCAGGAAAACTACGACCAGATTGTCGGTTCATTTATCCAGCCCATTGCCAACAACTGGCGTCTGGTTGGACATGCCCAGTTTGATCTCGACAATAGTGTCGCACGGGAATATTTACTTGGCGTCAACTATGAGTCATGCTGTTGGGGAGTTTCTGTGTATGGTCGCTCATATTACAATGACTTAGACAATGTAAATGATTCAAATGTCAAAGCCAAACGCGCTATTATGGCCGAAGTCAGCCTGAAAGGCTTAGGTGGGTTAAGCAGCAAACTCACCTCTTTACTAGAAAATCGTATTCTAGGTTTTAACAATATCAATCAAACTTGGACAGAACGTTAATGAAGACAAAACAGTTAAAACAAATTTTTAAAGCAACCGCACTTGCGCTATGCCTTTCTTCAGCGATGACGACTTTTGCTGTTGCCCAACCTAAAGATGAAGTTGTAGCTGTAGTCGACAATAGTATTATTCTGCGTAGTGATTTGGCTCAAGGTGTAGCTGAAATCTCTCATCAGCTGCAAAAACAGAAAAAGGCAGTTCCACCACAACAATATCTTGAGCAACAAGCCTTAGAGCAACTGATTATTCGTCAAGCACAGCTTGAACAAGTTAAACGTTATAATATTCGTCCAGATGAAAAAGCTTTAAATGAAGCCGTTCTGAAAGTTGCCCGTGATTCTGGTTCACCGAGTCTGGAGGCCTTCCAGCAGAAGCTGGATGCCATGGCACCAAATACCTATGCTTCTTTACGTAACCGTATTGCTGAAGATTTAGCACTGAATCGTTTACGTCAACAAATCGTGACTTCACGCATTCAGATCACAGATCAAGATGTTAAAAACTTCCTAAACACCCCGCAAGGTCAGGCTTTGCTTGGCAGTCAGGTCCATGTACTGCATTTACGGGTAAGCGGTGAAAATGCTGAACAAATTGCAACACAGGTAAAGCAAGAATTAAATAGCAGCAATGACATTCAGGCGATCAGTAAAAAATACAGCACAGGCGGCATTAAGATCGAAGCTGCTGATATGGGTGTGAGAAACCTGTCAGAAATTCCAGCAGAACTGGCTGCACGCGTGACCACCCTACAACCCGGCCAGACGTCTGAACTGATCCCTGTCGCTGATGGTGTACATGTTCTGAAACTCTTGGAGCGTAAAGGTGGCGAACAGAAAGCCCTTGTTCCTCAATATTTAACACGACACATTCTGATTCAACCGTCTGAAGTGGTCAGTCCTGAAAATGCCAAGCAGATGATTGACAGTCTGTATAATCGCCTGAAACAGGGTGAAGATTTTACTGTTTTAGCTTCAACTTTCTCTAACGATACTGGCTCGGCTCGTGATGGCGGAAGTCTTGGCTGGGTTAGCCCTGGGGTAATGGTGCCTGAATTTGAACAGCAGATGAAAAGCACCCCAGTGGGTCAGTTCAGCAAGCCGTTTCAATCCCAATTTGGCTGGCATATTCTGCAAGTGAGCGAAACACGTCAACAAGATATGACCCAAGAATATCAGGAACGTATGGCTCGCCAATTACTGGGTGAGCGTCAATTTGATGCCGAATTAGATAGCTGGTTACGTGAAACACGCAATAATGCCTATGTGGAAATCAAAGACCCACAACTGGATCCTAAACGTAACCGTTAAGTCTTACCAGAATGCTAAAAAGCCAACGACATCTCGTTGGCTTTTTTTATTTAAACAACTAAAACTTACAGATCTAAAAAAACCTCTCATATAGAGAGGTTTTTTTCAATTCTCAAACTCGATTAACGATTGTTTTCATCGTCTGAAGAGTCTTCAAATTTAGTGTCGTTGTCAAAGCCAGCGCCTTGACCACTAAAGCCAGCACCTTGACCACCGAAGCCACCTTGACCACCGAAGCCGGCACCTTGACCACCAAAGCCGCCTTGACCACCAAAGCCACCGCCTTGACCGCCGAAGCCACCTTGACCACCGAAGCCGCCGCCTTGACCGCCAAAACCACCTTGACCACCGAAGCCGCCAGCACCTTGACCGCCACCAAAGCCACCTGCAGCACCTTGACCACCGAAGCCCGCACCTTGTGGACCAGCAGGCGCGCCAGCAGGACGTGGATTACGTGCAGGTACTACAGTTGAAATTGCATGCTTATAAACCATTTGGCTTACTGTATTTTTTAATAAAACCACGTATTGGTCAAAAGATTCGATATGACCTTGTAATTTAATACCGTTTACCAGGAAGATAGATACTGGGATACGTTCCTTACGGAGAGAATTCAAGAATGGATCTTGTAAAGTTTGACCTTTAGACATGTTATAACTCCAAAAAAAATTAAAAATCAGCGCAAAAACTATCTCTATTTTTCAATTAAAAATTATAAAAAAGATAGTTCCTAAATTTTGCTTTATCCGTGACAGTTTCGCAAGTCTTCTTGAGCCTGCTGTAGCGTAAAATATGTTGTAAATTTATGCTTTTCTTGCAAAGACCTTAACCACGTATATTGACGTTTTGCAAGTTGTCGTGTCGCAAATAAAGCTTTATCCTCCATTTCCCGTTGCTTTTCCTTGGTTTTATCAGCATTTTTTAAGAATTCCATAGCCTGACGATAACCCACTGAACGCATGGAAGGTAAATTTTCATTAAAATCGTATTTTTCAATTAAATTCACAACTTCATTTAAAAAACCGCTTTTCCACATAATTTCCAGACGTTGTTCAATACGCCCATGTAATTCTAACCGATCTGGCATCAGTGCATAATTATGGAAACTGTAACGATATGGTAAGTTTTTAGGTTGTTCTGCCTGTAGTTTTGTAATCGGCTCACCAGTCAATTTAAAAACTTCCAAGGCTCGAATAATGCGCTGCTTGTCGCTAACCTTGAATTTTTCACAGGCAATCGGATCGACTGCACATAATTCTGCATAAACCGCTTCCCAGCCCTCCTGCTCACCCTTGGCTTCAATCTCTGCCCGGATAGCATAGTCTGCACTTGGTAGGTTATCTGACAAACCTTCAAGCAAGGCCTTAAAATACAGCATGGTTCCGCCAACCAGAATCGGGGTTTTACCACGCACATGAATATCATCAATCAGGCGGCAAGCATCTTCGACAAAGTTGGCTGCAGAATACACTTCAAGTGGACTAATAATATCAATCAGATGATGCGGATAGCGCGCCAGTTCCTCTTTAGAAGGTTTGGCTGTACCAATGTCCATTTCCCGATAAACCAGTGCAGAATCGACCGAAATCAGCTCAAATCCCCCTTGCTCATACAGTTCACATGCCAAAGCAGTTTTACCACTTGCAGTTGGCCCCATTAAATTGATGACCGGCAATTGATTGGACATGTAAAACTACTCTCCTCGAGCAAAAAGTTTATCTAGTTGAGCCAATGGAAAGGCGCGCCAAGTCGGACGACCATGATTACATTGACTGGCAAATTCGGTTTGTTCCATCTGCCGTAATAAAGCATTCATTTCAGACAAACTTAGGATACGATGCGCTCGCACTGCACCATGACAGGCCATTCCCGCCAAAATTTGGTCACGCTTCTGCAATAGGCTTTGTGCTTGATCCCCCGGATCTAAATCATTCAATAATTCAGGAATCAGGGCATCGAAATCGGCCTTGTGTAGAATAGCGGGGACGCCGCGCACAATCACTTGCTCATCACCATACTGATCAATTTCCAAACCCAAACGTGCCAACTGCTCTTTCAGCTCTTCAACCCGCATGGCCTGCATCCGGCTAATGTTTACGACCTTTGGAATCAGCAATTGCTGTGATGTCCAGAATTCAGGTTTATCCCAGGCCGATTTCATCTGCTGCAAGACGATACGCTCATGCGCCGCATGCATATCCACAATAATCAGACCTTCGGTATTTTGCGCCAGAATATAAATGCCGTGTAACTGGGCAATGGCAATACCCAGTGGATGCTCATCCACTTTGGTGTTTACATGTGTCTGAAAAGACTGCTCAGGGCTGAATGCTGCGGTTTCCGAACTTTCTCTCAACGGAGCCAGATAACTTTTCAATGCATTATTCAGTTGCTGTGAACCATAATAAGATTTACGGTAATCTTGGGAATAATGCACTGTTTGTGGACCTGAAGATTCAAAATCGGTCAGTACATCCGAAGCTTCGTGATCACTTGTGGTAGATGTGGGTCTAGCCATCGGCTGTTGCGAATGCACAGCCTGATGCAGGCTAAACTGCTCCTGATAGCGTGGTTGTGGTGCCACAAAATCAGGCTGTTGATCCTGTTTCATCGCCTCGGCTAAATCTGCAGTCGCAGTCTGGAATTGTGCCAGCGTTCCCTTGGCATAATGCCGCACAAACTCATGTACTTCACGTTGATTCAGGAAGCGAATTTCATGCTTGGTCGGATGAACATTCACATCAACATTTTCCGGATCAACTTCCAAAAACAGTAAATAAGCCGCATGCTGATGGCCATGCAAGATACCATCATAGGCCATACGCAAGGCATGGGAAATCGTTTTGTCTTTGACAATCCGGCCATTCACATAGACATACTGCAAATCAGCCTGTGCACGTGCATCTGAAGGATGGCCAAGCCAGCCAGACAAACGCATGTTGATACTGTCTGCATCCATCCAGTAGGCATTTTCAGTAAACTGGCGGCCAAGCAATTGCTGTACCCGCTGAAAACGCAAAGCGCCGCTATCCGCCACGGGTAAATTCAGTTTGATGCTTTCATTATGTTCTAGCACAAAACGGATATCAAAATGCGTCAGTGCCATACGGCGCACAATTTCTTCGATATGACCAAATTCAGTGCCCGGTTTTTTCAGGAATTTACGCCGTGCAGGCACATTAAAAAACAAATCCTGAACCCGGATATGCGTCCCTTTTGAAGCCGCGACCGCTTGAATTTCCTGATGATCAAAAGCCGTGCCATTGACTTCGACCTGATAACCGATGCCCTCGTCACTTTGACTGCTGATCATGGTCAGGCGTGAAACCGCTGCAATCGACGCCAGGGCTTCGCCACGAAAGCCCAGACTGCTAATCGCATACAGTTCATCAGCGCTCTGGATCTTGCTGGTGGCATGGCGCATCACGGCCAAAGCCAGATCTTCAGCATGAATTCCGCGTCCATTGTCGATGATTTCAATTAAAGTACTACCGCCCTGTTCGACCCGAATGATCAGTTCTGTAGCACCCGCATCAATCGAGTTTTCCAGTAATTCCTTGACCACAGAGGCCGGACGTTCAATCACCTCACCTGCGGCAATCTGGTTGGCAAGTGCAGGATCAAGGGCACGAATACGGCGCAGACTTAAATCATTCGACATGTGAGAATTGACGCTCCAGAGCCTCTCGTAAGGCAAGATTCGATGAAATCAGACTTGCAGTACGAGTAAGTTCATCTTCAGATTTTAAAATTTCAATAATCAGGTCAGCTTGCGGAATTTCATCGCCACCTTTGGATGGCCATTCAAATAAAAATAGCGCATTCGGTGTTTCCAGATAATCCCGGATTCCCATCAGTTCCAGTTCATACGGATCATTCAGACGATACAGGTCAAAATGAAAAATATCCTGACCATTAATTTGATAGGGTTCGACCAGTGTATAAGTTGGACTTTTCACTGAACCTTTATGACCCAGCTGTTGCAAATAATAACGCGTTAACGTCGTTTTTCCTGCCCCCAGGTCACCAATCAGATATACGACTCCCGCAGGGAAATTTTCCGCCAGAACCTTGGCCAGTTTTTGGGTATCGTCTTCATAATTTAAAGTGACATTAAATGAATAAGGCATATTACTCACGACATGATGCAAAAGAATAAATATGATAGCATCGCCACGCTTTAAAAGCCTATTCACCTGTGTGAGAAACTGTATTTTTTCACAGCATCTGTCCCTTAAGAGGTTAATCTGCCTGCCATGCAACCAACTGTTGATTTTAACCCGCCTATGCTGAATGGGGTCAGTGCCAGTAAAGTGTTTTTGCCAGCCAGTCCGGATATACCCCTGACAGTTCTTGCTTATTTATGCGCGCAATTTGCGCATATTACAGCAGATGAATGGCAGTCCCGTTTCAACGAGGGTCTGGTCTATGATGCTCAGGGCAATCAATTATCAACAGATAGCCCATTTCAGCCCAATAGCCACTGTTTTTATTACCGCTTTTTGGCACATGAAGTGCATGTTCCTTTTCAACATCAGATTTTATTTGAAAATGAGCATTTCATGGTGGTCGATAAACCGCATTTTTTGACCATGAGCCCGACCGGACAATATGTGCAGGAAACTCTATTGGTTCGTCTTAAAAAGCAAACCGGTAATGAACATTTAACGCCTATTCACCGGTTGGATCGTGAAACGGCAGGTGTGGTCCTAATTTCCAAATGCGTGGAATCGCGTGGCCTATATCAGCAGATGTTTGCTACACGTCAAGTGCAGAAGACTTATCATGCGATTGCAGCTTATCAACCTGATTTAAAATTTCCATTGATCACGCGATTAAGAATGGAAAAGGGACAGCCTTTTTATACCATGCACGTGCTAGACGGAACGCCAAATAGCGAGACAGCGATTGACCTGCTGGAACACAACACAGAATGGGCTAAATACGAGTTGAAACCGCATACTGGCAAGCAGCATCAATTACGGGTGCACTTGAATCATCTGGGTATTCCGATTCAGCACGATCCCTTTTATCCACAGGTAGCACACAAGGCGGAAGATGATTTTTCTGCCCCTTTAAGTTTATTGGCCAAACATATTCAATTCATCGATCCGATCACGCAGAAAAGCATGAATTTCAGCTCGCAACTTGAATTGACACTGTAAATCGCTTGTCATTACAGATTATTTTCTAAAATCGGTCGCTTTAAGATTGAATTTCAAACGTAATTGATTAGAATAAAGGCGAAAAGTTAAGTAATTTAAAGCTTTAAAAATATTATGAGAAAAACTGAAGTTTATCAAATTCGCTTGGACTCGCAAGAGAAGAAACAAGCCTTTGCGGTATTTAAGCAATTGGGGATTACGCCAGCTCAGGCCGTGCGTCTTTTTTTCAAGCAGGTGGTGATTACCAAATCGATCCCCTTCTCGATTGAAAACCAGAATATCAATCTGGAACAGCTGATCCGACTGCGCAAGCTGAAACAAAATGAAGCTAAAACCGAGCAAAATGCGCTTTCCAGTTCTGCCCTGAATCTATTGGATGAGCAGGAAATTGCATTGGATGATGATCATCTTGATTTATTTGAAGAACTGAATGCCATTTTGGGTGAAAGCGACAAAATTTAACATTGTTGCATTTCCGAACAATTTCTAAAGCCTGCCACTCATAAACTTCGCTATGCTTGATGCTGATAATCAATAAAAAATTAGCATGGAGTATGCAATGCTCGTACGACGCGCCCAGTCAGCAGACCTGAATCAGCTGGCGATATTATTTGATGAATATCGACAGTTTTATGGTACGTCTTCCAATCCTGAACTCTCTTACCAATTTTTAAAACAGCGTTTTGAAGATGGGCAGACTGTTATTTTTATTAATACCAAAGATGATACCTTTACCGGTTTTATCATCCTGTATCTGGGTTTTTCTTCGGTGGCCTGCTCGACCTATTATATTCTGGATGATGTCTATATCACTCCAGTTTTTCGGCGTCAGGGCGCAGCCAAACAACTGATTGATACTGCGATTTTATTTGCCAAACATGAACAAGCCTTAAGAATCACTCTGGAAACCCAAAAAAATAATTATCAATCGCATAAATTGTATGAATCCATGGGATTTATCAAGGATGATGAATTTCAGACTTATCACTGTTTTCTGAAATAAGTCCTAATTTTTTTAGTCACATTTCAAGCGAATACAAAATTTATTATTCCGAGCGGAATTTGGCCTGCGCCACCTGTTCCGCATTTAAATACAGCCATTCCCCTTCAGCCAGTTCAGGCAAGACCAAAGCACCTATTTGTGCACGGTGCAATTGTTCAACTTTATTGCCTACGGCAGCTAGCATGCGCTTCACCTGATGATAGACGCCTTGATGAATGGTCATTTGTAGACGATTTTCAGCCAATCGAGTCACTTCAGTAGCTGCAAAAATCCCTTTTTCATTTCTTAATTCAACACCCTGCTCTAGTTGCTGAATCTGTTCATCCGTGACTGCATCCGCAGTTTGCATCTGATAAACTTTTGCGACATGCTTTTTCGGATGGGTGAGCGCTTGCAGAAACTGTCCATCATCGGTCAGCAATAACAGTCCGGTGGTATCCTGATCCAGACGGCCTACACACTGAATCCCCCGATTTAGCAGAATGTCATCAAACAGGTCAAACACACTAAAATGATGCGTCGCCTGATGCGAACACTCGTAGCCTTGCGGCTTGTTTAATGCGATATAGACTTTTTCCCGATAGGTATGACTTTTCCCATAAACCTCGAAATTTAAGTGATTCAAATCCAGTTTATATTTGGGATTGTCAATCACTTCATCTTGAATTGAAACAGCACCATTTTTAATCAGTTGCTGACAATGCTTGCGGGAGCCGAAACCTTGTGACTGCAACATTTTTTCCAATAGCATCTGTTTATACCTGTATCGAGTGAAGACCTGTGCATTCTATCCTGAAACAGTCCTGAATTTGATTTCTTCCGCTGTTTTCTAGGTATCATGCGTTGAAAAGCTCTACAATAGCTTTATTTTTCACTCTATCTCTCCCCCTTATGTCGCAACTTGATTTGAATCTGATTGTTCTTTTGGTTTTACTGGCTTGCGGTATTTTCAGTCACAATAGTGCCGTCACCATTGCTGCAGCGGTGTTAATTGTTTTAAAAATTACGCCACTCAGCAGTTTATTGCCTTATGTACAGGCGCACGGTTTAAATATC
Source organism: Acinetobacter sp. NPDC052428 (assembly GCF_044547685.1). GTDB lineage: Bacteria > Pseudomonadota > Gammaproteobacteria > Pseudomonadales > Moraxellaceae > Acinetobacter > Acinetobacter lwoffii_G. The sequence continues at coordinate 14,763 of NZ_JBIUAT010000004.1, read as the reverse complement.
GGCATTATTATTCTGACTATTGGTGTTCTGACACCGATTGCCAGTGGCAAAATTTCAGGAGAAAGTATTCTTAAATCTTTCCTGAGCTGGAAGTCTTTGCTGGCAATCGCGATTGGGGTCTTTGTCGCGTGGCTGGGAGGACGTGGAGTGAAGCTGATGTCAAATCAGCCAGATGTGGTGGCCGGACTGTTATTAGGCACAGTGGCTGGTGTGGCAGTATTACGCGGTGTTCCAGTCGGCCCTTTAATTGCGGCTGGGATTTTATCCTTATTGATTAGTACACAATGAATGTTCAAATCATCAGCACGCATCACCAGTACGCAAAAATTTCTCAAAAATACATCACATGACCGGAAATATGCAGATCACCCATTGATTATCTTGCGCTAAGCTTTAAAGCAGTGCTTCAGGCTTGCTCAGAAGATACTATCAAATCAACGGAATATTTATTAATTCGATCTTTCAAAATTCAAGCAAAGGAAAGTGAATGATTTTTAAAAGCGGTGACCTGATAAAAATCAGAAATTCAATAAATGACACCTACCAGTCTAATCTTTCAAAGCATAGACCAAACTTTCTATCATCTCACCATTTTCCAAATATACTTTAACCGGAATACGTTGATATTCATCGCCTTCAAATACATCCAGCTCATTCCAATATTTAGGGAGATTCTCGGATATGAATACATAACCCTGAACAGTCTCACCCGAATCACTGAGCTGAATACCCGGGCTACCCAGTTCAGCACCCCAGCCACGCTGCTGCAAATGCTCACGAATATAACCGGCTTTCCAGCTTCCCCCAATCCGTTCCATCACATGGGCATTGGGTTGCTGGGGACGAAGCGTGCCGTATACAAATAAACTGTGCATCTTAAGAACTCTTAAACATCATTGTGATAATTATTCTACAAATAGTAGTGCCAAACGCACCTGGTCATAAGCCATTTTAGGCGTAGTCAATTCCACAATCGGACGCAGCTTAATAGAACCATCATCATTAAAATGTTCCGAGTTTTGACGCTTGGTCAGACGTTTATAAATCTTGCGAACCTGTTCCACCACTTCCTCACCCGGATGGGCAAGCGAGATATCCACCCCCTGCTCTTTATGCAAACGTCCCAAATGATTGATGATGGTTGCCGGAGTCAAACCACGTTCAGTCGCGATATCGGCAATTTCATAGCCTTCTTCAAACAGTTCACGCGTTTCATCTAACGTTGCAGTGGCATAGCTTTGTTTTCCAGCATTCTTGGCAATTTTCTTTTCATTGCGCTGGATTTCAACTTCATTCAAAGTCCCGCCACAATGCCGGATAAAGGCTTTGTGCTGCGCAGTCAAATCGACATTTTCAAAATTCGCTTCGGCTTCATCAGAAAGTTCCTGAAAACGGCGATCAGCTTTAATCGCCAGACTGTCGAGCTCCAAAGCCTGTTCATTAAAGCCTTTTAAACGTAAGCCATTTAAGCTTTTCAAACGGGATAAGGCGACATAGCCCTGTCCTTTTTCAAACGTATGACTCAGATCAATTTCAGCGGCTTCCAAAGTCATGCCTTGTGATTTATGAATGGTAATCGCCCAAGCCAGACGCAATGGAATCTGCTGGAAACTGGCAATGGTTTTACCGGCCTCATTGTCCACCGACCAGGTTTCAGGCTCAACCACCAATGTAGTGCCATCGGTTAATTTGACTTTGGGAAGCACACCATATTCATCATCTTCTTCAAAACTGATCACTTCGCCCAGACTGCCATTGATATAACCCATATCAAAGTTGTTTTTTACAAACATGACTTTGGCATGTTTTTTTAGGGTTAAAGCTTCAGGCGCTCGCACTGACGATTTTAAGGTTTCGATCAGCTTTTCATTGCCATCGCATTGTGCATCAAACTGACGCGGATCATTGTCAATTTCATTTAGATGTTTAAAGTTAATACTGTCTACATCCATATTATGCGTATACAGGCGCGTATAGGTATCGCCGATTTCTTGATGTCGGGTGGCCTGTAAAGCCGTGCGATGTTCATGGCTAATCGCCTGCGCACGAATCGCGTTCAGGATATCATTCAGATAATCATTACCCTGACGATGCTGCTCGGTCAGGTAACAGACACGAAACTTGGCTTCGACCCAGGCATCCGACATAAAGCAGAATTTGTCGCGGTTGCGCTCATCATTTTTACCAACTGGTGGCAACTGGAAAAAGTCCCCTGCCACAATCACCTGAATACCACCGAAAGCTTCATCACTTTCCTTGAAATATTTCAATACCTGATTGACCAGATTCAGCTGCTTGGCATGCAGCATGGAAATTTCATCAATAATCAGGACTTGCGCATTTTCCAGATGTTCTTTTAAGTATTTGCGCTCTTTCATCCGCTTTAAGTCTTCTTCAGACAAAAAGTCTTTAATGCCAATGCCTGCCCAGGTATGAATGGTCATGCCATTCATATGTGTAGCTGCAATACCAGTAGATGCAGTTATGGCAACGGCGACCTTACGCGCCTTTAAATAATTAATATATTGATTCAGCGTATAGGTTTTTCCCGCACCGGCAGAACCGGTTAAAAAGACATTTTCTCCTGCTTTGAGTAACTTAAGGGCAGTTTCCTGTTTCATAAGAGCAATACCGTAAAAGAACGGCTATAGCCTAACGATTTTTAGCGGAAAAGTTAAGCGTCATGGCAGAAAACAAACTGTATTGAACTGTCAGGCCTGCAAGTTGAGCCAGTTAATAAAGTGCATGGCGATATTGCTGTATTCAGCTTCTGCTTTCTGGTTATTCGGATATTCCAGCTGATCAAAAATCACCTGTCCATTCACTAATTGACACCCCAAGATCAAGGGTAGGCGCACAGCAGGATGAGACATACGAAAGGCCACATACTGCCCTTCCAAAATTTGCTGAGCATAGCTTGCCGCCAGACAGTTCCTGAAAATTTTAGATTCCTCTAAAATCCGATCCAAAGTTTTAAGTTCTTCAAAACGCCAGTTGAAATACAGTAAAAATGAAACCTGAGTGATTGGTGTCCAGTTCACCAGTGCGAACTGTTTTTTCAGCTTGGCGATCATTTCCTGCTTTTGAACCTGATCATGCCAGACGACCGCCTGATTAAACAAACTGGTCCAGCTCAGATTTTTCGGTATTTCTGTATGGCTGGAAAAATACTCTACCAGATAGTCACGCACATAACTGTCAAATAGCGACTCACGTACATGCCCGCTTTGCAAATAAAACAGCTGCCTGAACTCAGTAAAAGGAATGCGATAGCGGTGCAGAACATTATAGAAATCACGATTCTGCTGGCTTTGAGGCTGAATATACACCAGAACCTCATCGGGTAAATGCGCCGTAATTTTATATAAATGCTGCATATAAGCCTGCATCATCCGGCTCAAGTTCAGATAAACCTTTTTAGTCAGCTGATCATCCATTTTAACCACATTGCGCAGTAGCTCCATCCATTCGTCCAGATACAGAATTGAGGGACTAATCGCAATCCGCTGATCCTCAATCGATTGGCGTGTGCCTTTTAATACCACCGCCTGATTATGCTGGTGCTGAAACCAGTCATGCTGAATTGCATATTCATGCATGCTATGAATAAACAGTCGCGCCAAGACATATTGAAAATATTGCAAGGTCGCCAGAATAATTTGCGAATGAATACGATGGCTGTCTACAAAACTTAAGGCCGTTACTGCGACCCGCACACTACTATGCTGGATATTATTACTAATCCAGTCTAGTACCTCGGCCGGTTGCTTGAAGATCCAGTTCACTGCACGATGACAATCAAATAGTGGCAATCGGGCTACTTTTTTCTGCCATAAGTACGGATGATTTTCCAGGAAATTCCGTTTGGATAATAAATCATCCCGATGCCACACGTCCCGGTTCATCAATCGGACAAAACCGAGCAGATTACTCTGCTCCTCAGCATGCCGATATAGCAAGCGGATATCATCAGTATGATCATTCAGTTCATGCAGATTAAAGCGCTCTTCAAAAGACAGCGACATAATCCGGAACATCGCCGGAGGCAAAAACTGTGCGGCGCTAAAACAGAACTCATCCAGACTGTCCATCAATGACTGGATCGACAGGAATTCATCCTGCTGCAGGCACTCCAAAGAAAAAGCCTGTTGCAAGCTTTCAAGAATCTGCTGTGGAATCTCTTGTTCATCCTGAACAAAGTTTTGCATGACGGGTGTTGTATACAACCCGGCCTTGATCAGCTGCTGGTCGATAATCTCAGCTTGAACAATCGACATTTGCTGCAGAAATTCGAACACCCGTTTCGGGCCATTAGCCCACGCATAGACCTGAGCCAGGATAAGCTGACGTAACTGTTTGGCTTTGTCGCGTAAATACAACGAATGCTGCGGTTTTAAATCGCCGGTCAGGAAATAGATATCCTGTAAAAAGAATTCCTCTAGCGCTTCCGCTTTACATTGCTGGAAATAAAAATGACTGTCGACCAAAGCAGGTACAGTTCCAGAGTCCAGTGCACGTGGAGTATGAAACTGGATATGAAACAGGCCATCCAGCAATTCAATCCGGTGCTGATCCTGCTGAATTTTTATTAAATTTTGTGCATTCAGATGACCAATCATCGCCATCTGATCAAGATAAAGCTGGTTGAGCTCTGGAGAAATCCGTAAACATTGTTGTGCCAACAACGTTAAAGGTGCTACCAAGCTATCCTGTTCCATACGTGCACCTCGGTCATCTTACAATCATCTTATTTTTATATTGGATCATGCTGAGTCCTTGATCGCCAATCAATGAACACTTAAAAATACATTATGGCATCACTTGCACTATAAAAAAGTCCATGCATCCTCATCGCTAAAAATAGAATATCTCAATAGATCATAGCCTAGATTTTACAGGAATAATTTTTCTTTTTTAGTCTTGCTGACGTAGCACCTTAAGCTCGGCCAAGCCGGTATAAATATGTTGCTGCAAGCTGTGTCGAAATGCAATCAGCTCTTCTTGAGTCTGAACCTCAGCAATCGATTGTCGTGGCATAAACTGAAAATAAAATGGCAGGCGTTTTGGGAATAATCGTTTAGGCAAAGATGGAATCACATCGCCCTGACGTAGTAATTTATTGAGTTGTGGTACTTTGAGGAGTTTTTGAAAATATTTATGCTGGATGATCTTATTGGCATCAAAGCCAATCTCACAGACTTCATCCCCACCGAGTGCAGCAAAAGGGACAATATCATAGTTGAATTCCTGAGCAAGCTTTAAAAATCCGTAACGCTGCTTCCAGATCAGTTGATACTGTTCACCCTGACGTTTGAGTACTTCGCGCCCACCTCCGGGAAACACCAGAATGGAATAGCCCTGCTGCATCACAGCGCGTATATAATGCTGGATGCCATCGACTGCCCCAAACTTTTTTACGGCGTCACGCCATAAGGGCACATAAAAATGGCTATGATCCGCAATACTGACCACAGCCACTTTATGTTCGTTATAAAGGTAATCAATCAGCATCGGCGAATCAAAGATCCCGTACATGGAATGATTACCGACATACATTGCAGGCCGACTGGCATCAATATATTCAGCCCCTAAAAAGGTAGGGGTAAAATATAATTTGGATAAGGCACTTAAGCGTCTAATCCATTGTCCATCATGTTTGACCTGCAAGTTGTCTGCTCCCTATTGACTCCAGATTATGCCACGCGCTTTTGGACCAGAATCGAACCTACCGAATAACCCGCACCAAATGAACACAACACGCCGTATTCACCATCTTCAACTTCATGTGCAGTACGGTGTAAGGCGATGATCACCCCAGCAGAAGAAGTGTTGGCAAACTCATTCAGAATGATCGGTACCAAACCAGGTTTGGCATTTTCTTTACCAACGACCAGTTTCAGGATCAGTTCATTCATGCTGGCATTGGCCTGGTGTAACCAGAAGCGTTTAACACCTGTCGGCTCAATCTGATTCTTCTCCAGTTGCGCAGTAATCATTTTCGCAACCAGTGGACAGACTTCTTTAAATACCTTACGACCATCCTGACGGAAACGCTTGTCGTCAATGTCAGCATTTTCAGAAGTATTCAGGAAGCCGAAGTTATTGCGGATGTTATTCGAGAACTGGGTAAACAATTCAGAATCCAGAATTTCAAAACCGGTTTTGCTGTCAGTATTTTCAATAATTGAAGCGGTTGCCACATCACCAAAAATAAAGTGACAGTCACGTGAACGGAAATCGGTATGTGCAGAGGTAATTTCTACATTGACCAATAACACACGGCGCGCGCCTGCTTGGATCGCATCATAAGCCTGTTTCAGACCAAATGTTGCTGCAGAACACGCCACGTTCATGTCATAGGCATAGCCTTTGATACCTAGAGCGGTTTGAATCTCGATGGCGACAGCAGGATAAGCACGTTGCAAATTCGAGCATGACAAGATCACGATATCAATATCTTCGGCAGTCACACCGGCATTTTCCATCGCCTGCTTGGCTGCGATTACGCCCCATTCTGCTTGCAGTGAAATTTCATCATCTGCACGTTCACGTAAATTTGGACGTAAGCGTTTTGGATCAAGAATACCTGATTTTTCTACGACATAACGGCGTTGTACGCCAGATGCTTTTTCAATAAAGTCTGCGCTAGAACCACGACGCGCTTCAACTTCGCCTGCAGCGATTTTGTCAGCATTTTCGTGATTAAACAGTTCCACATAAGCATTTAAACTTTCAACTAATTCTTCATTGGTGATGACATTTTCCGGATGGAATAAGCCCGTACCCGTAATGCGGATGCCCATGTAAAATTCCTTATCTGAATTACCTATATCTTAACTGATTCCAAGACGATCCCATACTTTTTGCAAGCGAGTTGGAGACACGGGTGCTTTTGTTTTCATCGGTTGTGAAAACAATGAGATTCTTAACTCCTCGACCATGAAATACAATTCTTTCAGGCGAGCGTCATCTTTAAACTTGAATAATTTTTCCATCCATTGATCAATTTGGTCAATGGCGGAATTGTCCCTTTGTAGATTATTGGGCAAGCGCTCTAAACGCAAGATCAAGGCTTTCAAATAACGTGGAAATTCGCTCCATACATCGGAAGGTTTACGATACACAAAGTCAGAAAGGCTCATTAAATCAAGCTGATCTTCAATATCATTCATATTTTTTTCAAACACAGAATGGTCTAAAACCAATAATTTCCGGCGGATTTCCTGCCACTGGATATAAATATCCGTGATTTCTTTCAGGGCAACCTGGCCATAAGTCAGGAAAGATTTTTTTACATCTTCAACCAGCTTTTGGAACTCTTGCGCATTGACAGGCAGTTCATTAATAGACATATGTAGTGTGGCATAAACTAACATTTGTTCCAGTTGCGCTTTATCACCAAGTGGCGAATAAGCCAGCGCCAAAGGTTTGGAAATCTGTTTTTTCAACTGGCGGGTCAAGTCTCCGAGTTGCATATGCACCAGTCGGATCACCCCTTCACGATGTTTTTTAACCGCTTCAGCCTGATCATTAAAAGTCTGAATCACCACACCAGATTCATCTTTCTGCTCCAGCGCAGCGAAGGCTTTGGTCGGAACCAGCGCCTGATACTGCTTGACCACGACACCGGTGACTTTTTGCGATGCTTCAAATACAAAGCTTTCCGGGAAGGTTTTAAATTCACCTTTAAGCTGTTTGACCGGACTATGCGTTTCAGTCCGGCAGCGCGCTTTCAGCTCAGCAAGATCACGCCCCTGTTCAATAACACGACCTTTTTCATCAGTAACTTTGATAAATGGCAACAGATATTGATCGACCCGGTCAAAACTGAAATCTTTCTCAGTGATTTGATCGCCCCGCAACTGGAATGCCAAGAAACTAAAAATATGTTTCTGTAAATCCTGCGCATCTACTTTTGCCATGAGTTTTCGTGCAGTATCCGGAATCGGCACCAGATTACGGCGCTTATCCTTCGGCAAAGCTTTTAGCAATGCTTCAATCAGATCCAGACGCCATCCCGGAATTCCCCATGACCAGATACCTTCATCGACCTGTGCCAAGGCTTGCAATGGAATTTTAACTGTCGCGCCATCTTCATCATGACTCGGGTCAAAACGATAGGTTGCAGCCAGACGCAGGCTACCATTCTGCAAATAGTCCGGGAATTGTTGTGTGGTTGGACGATCATTTAGCCACAGCGCATCGTCATCAACAAATAAATAACGCGGATTCTGCGGCTCTACTGTGGCACGCCAGTCTTCAAAAGTACGACGGCTGGCCACTTCAGGCGGCACTTTGGAGGCATAGAACTGGTAAATGGTTTCTTCATCAACCACCAGATCACGACGACGCAGCTTGTCTTCTACTCGCTCGACTTCTTCCAGTTTAAGTAGATTATGCTTTAAAAATGGCGGAGTAATCCCTAGATGACCGGTAGTTAATGCATCCCGCAAGAAAATTTCATGCGCAGCTGCCTGATCAACTTTTTCATAATTGATTGGGCGTTTCGGCTCAATAATCAGACCAAATAATGAAATCTGGTCATAGGCATTCACTACCCCAGCTTTTTTCGACCAGTGCGGTTCAAAATAATGATGCTTGAGCAAGTCACGCGCCGCCAGCAGAATCCATTCCGGTTCAATCTTGGCCAGGGTACGTAAATACACCTGGGAGGTCTCGACCATTTCAAAGGCCATCACCCACGGCGTATTGGTCTTGTGCAAGGTAGAAGCCGGGAAAATCCGTGCTTTTTGCTGACGCACTGCCATAAAGACATTACGCTCATCGGTCTTGTTGGCGATAAACGATAACAGGCCGGTCAACAAGGCACGGTGCAGATTTTCATAACTGGCTTTCTTTTCATTAAATGACAGTTTTAAACCCTTAGCCAAATCCACCAGTTGCTCATGAGTTTTCTTCCATTCACGCAGACGCAGCCAGCTCAAGAAGTGATTGCGCGCAAAAGTACGACGCTTATTTTCACTCATGCTGTCGCGGTTATTATGCAGCGTCTCCCAGAGCTTGATATAGAACAGGAAATCAGAATCGGCTTCACGGAATAGTGCATGTTTCTGATCAGCCTGCATCTGCTTGTCCGCCGGACGCTCACGCGGGTCCTGAACTGCAAGTGCTGCCACAATGACCAGCACTTCATTCAATACCCCAAAATGTGCACCACCAAGAATCATACGGGCCAGACGTGGATCGATCGGCATTTTCGCCATTTGTTGACCAATCTTGGTTAATCCACCTTGCGTTTCCCCTTTTTTAAAGGAGGAAGGAGTTGCTGACTGCTTTTCATCACTAACTTGAGGGGAGTTTTTCTCAGCCATTGCACCCAGTTCAATGAGGAGCTTACGGCCATCATTCACCAGACGGTGATCTGGCGGTTCGATAAAATCGAAGTCTTCCAGTGAACCCAAACCTAGACTTTGCATCTGCAAAATGACGGATGCCAGGTTAGTTCGCTTGATTTCCGGTTCGGTAAATTCAGGACGGCTGAGGAAGTCTTCTTCAGAATACAGACGAATACAGACACCCGGTGCAATACGGCCACAGCGGCCTTTACGCTGATTGGCTGCTGCCTGAGAAACGGCTTCAATCGGCAGGCGCTGCACCCGTGAACGATAGTTATAACGTGAAATACGGGCAAAACCACTATCAATCACATACCGGATATTGGGAACGGTTAGAGCCGTTTCTGCTACGTTGGTGGCAATAATAATACGTCGCCCACCACCAGAAGGATTAAAGATTTTCTGTTGTTCGGCTAGCGCCAGACGCGCATATAAAGTTAATACTTCCGTATGTCGTGGCCCGTGTTTGATCAAGGTTTCCTGTAGTTCGCGAATTTCCTGTTCCGTACTGGCAAAAATCAGGATATCAGCATGTTCGGGATGACCTTTTTCCTGTGCATCCTGAAAGCATTCTTCAACTGCTTTGACTACGGCACGTGGCAGGTTTTCTTCAAAATCATCAAACTCGTCATCATCACTACCGCCAATGCTCATTTCCGAGATCGGGCGATAACGTAGCTCAACTGGGAAGCTGCGGCCTTCTACTTCAAAAATTGGCGCCCCATTAAAGTAACTGCTAAAACGTTTTACATCCAGGGTTGCAGAAGTAATGATGACTTTCAGATCGGGACGACGTGGCAACAGCTGCTTCAGATAACCCATAATGAAGTCGATATTCAGTGAGCGTTCATGCGCTTCATCAATAATAATCGTGTCATATTTGGTCAGGTAACGGTCATGCGTCAGTTCGGCAAGTAAAATACCATCAGTCATCAAACGCACAATTGAATCTTGTGAACCCTGTTCAGTGAAACGGACTTTAAAGGAAATCGATTCACCGAGTTTTTCGCCAACTTCTTCGGCAATACGCTGTGATACGCTTCGAGCTGCCAGTCGACGCGGTTGGGTATGTCCGATCATTCCAGTCAGACCACGTCCGGCCAACATGGCAATTTGTGGTAACTGAGTGGTTTTGCCAGAACCGGTTTCACCAGCCACAATAATCACCTGATGCTTTTGAATCGCAGCAATCAGCTTGTCAGTGTATTGGGTAACCGGCAGATCCTGATTCAGCTTGATGTTCGGAAGACGTTCAAGCCGTTGCCGTACTTTTAGATTGGATTTTTCAAATAATTCCTGATACTGCTTGGCATCTGCGTCTTTCCCCTTTTTCAGTCGATTTAAACGGTGACGGTCACGCGCCATTATCCATTGATCTACATTTAAATGACTCTGCACAGAGAAAACACCCACATCAAAAAACCGGAAAGGTTTATTTTACTTGGTTCATTAGATTTCAGATAGTCGTAGTTCTGTTAAGTGCCAGACAAATTGACTTTGATCGCCTTATTTCCTTCTATTCAGCGCCATAAACCTGTCAAAATATCTACACTGCTGTCTTGTGTCTGCATAATTGCTTTTAATCACCAGTTTAAGTTTAGAATTGATATTTAAATTATTTTGCGGAAATCATGCTTTTTTCCAAATTGACCCTTGAATTTTTTGGTTTCAACATCATGTTTGCTAGCACGAGGAAAAAGAGATAATTTTGTCATCAGGCCATCATCTTGATGCTGCTCAATGAACAAAGCGATTTTGCCAAAGTGGCGCGTTTTTACTTAATTCGGTTTTTCCGATGTTTGTAATGTAAAAATACCATTTTAGCATCAACCAAAATTTCGATACTCTTATTCAAAATCAAAGACTACCTCAATCATGGAGACAATGATGAGCTTAATTAATACTGAAGTTAAACCATTTAAAGCAACTGCATTCCAAAACGGCAAATTCATTGAAGTTACTGAAGCTGACCTGAAAGGCAAATGGTCTGTTGTATTCTTCTACCCAGCTGACTTCACTTTCGTTTGCCCGACTGAACTTGGTGACCTTGCTGACAACTACGCTGAATTCCAAAAACTAGGCGTTGAAATCTACTCAGTTTCTACTGACACGCATTTCACTCACAAAGCTTGGCACGATTCTTCAGAAGAAATCAAAAAAATCCAGTATGTAATGGTGGGTGATGCAAACTGGACTCTTGCTAAAAACTTTGACGTATTAATCGAAGCTGATGGCCTTGCTGATCGTGGTACTTTCGTGATCGATCCAGAAGGTAAAATCCAAATCGTTGAAATCAACGCTGGTGGTATCGGCCGTGACGCTCAAGAACTTCTTCGTAAAGTTAAAGCAGCTCAGTACGTACATGCTCACCCAGGCGAAGTTTGCCCAGCTAAATGGAAAGAAGGCGATGCAACTCTTGCTCCTTCAATCGACCTAGTTGGTAAAATCTAATTTTAATTAGATTGAACTGATTCAAAAAACCACGCTTTTTAGCGTGGTTTTTTATGGTTTAAACTTTTATGTTAGCGCAATACGGGAGTTTATTTTTTTAAAATGATTTTATTAGGACTTTAAATATTGCAGTCCTATTTTTTTCTTGATCCATCATCTAAAAATTCAGGCATATCTTTTGCTTCGCTTTCTCATAATCCTGACTCATTCTTACAATTGAGCTATACATCTGCAGAGCCATATGGCATAAGTTCAAATGATAAGATAAAAAATATTCAGTGGAGGAACGCATATGCAAAAACTGCTTACCGTGATTTCTTGGAAATACAATCCCTCAAGCCGCCACCTGAAAATTGTATACAGTAATGGTCATACTGAGCTGTATCATCCCGTACCTGAATTTATTTATGACAACCTGCTAAGACGCCAAGACAAAGCCGCATTCGTGGAAAAATATCTCGAATATAATTTACATTTTAATAAAATTTGCATGGATTAGAGCCAATCAAATTAACGAAATCCCACCATCAGCAAACCTGCGCCTATGGGTATAGTACTCATGATAAAACGTGGGTCTTGCTGAATTAAGGCAATAAACTCTTCGACTTCTGCTGCATGTGAAATGACATTATCAACTACCAGTAACCCGCCCTTTGCTTTAAGTAATCGACTCAAATGTGGCCAGCAACTGACATAATCATCGCGTTCAGCATCTAACAGGATAAAATCAAATATTTCCTGTTCTGCCTCCAGATAAACTTGAGCATCAATCACTTTAAAATTGATTAAGTCTGCAAGATCTATTTCTGTCGCATATTGCTTTGCCTGAGCAACTCTCTCTGCATCAACTTCAAGTGTTGTAATCATGGTTTGAGTCTGCCGAGCCGCTTCTGCCAGCCATAGAGTGGAATAACCAGTAGAAGTCCCAATTTCCAGAATACTTTTGGATTGTTGCACACGAATCAGCATAGATAAAAATCGACCGGATTCTGGCTCTATATTGCGATATCGTTGTAGTCGATCTGCCTGCTTCAGGTCATGCCTATGAAACTTTTCATATAATTCTTGCATGAATCTTTCAAATTCATCTGAATTTTGCATCACTCTTCCCTGAGTCTGTTTGGCTTAAAGTGACTGAATCAATTTAAAACGTTCTACTTCACGATCATCGTGGGTGGTAATGGTTTCAGTGAACATCGTTAAAGGACGTACCCAAATTGAATAATCCCCATAAAGACATTGATAAACCACCAACTTTTCTTCAGTTTCACTGTGCGTGGCGACATGGAACACCTGATAAAGCTGTCCCTTATAATGTTGATAAATACCGCGTTGTAATTCCATCATTCAAGTCTCAAATATCTTGTTTTAATCTTAGCTGAAAATCCTTATTCTTGCTCTAAACTACTTGAAAATTAATCTTTCGACCCCATATAGAACTTTGAAATTAATGATGAATTTTTCAATAAATCTGTAAATCCGATCAATAAAATAAAAACAAACTGTTTTACCTATTTATTTAATTCATTTAATATCCTGTTATCAAATAAACATTTACTCCTTTGGAGACGTTAGCAATGTTAGACCAAAATACTTCAGCTCAACTTAAAACTCTATTAGAACGCCTGGAAGGCCCGATTGAACTGGTGGCGACTTTGGATGGCTCTGACAAATCAGCCAAAATCCAGGAACTGGTTGCCGAAGTGGCTGCACTGTCTGATCAGGTGACTGCACGCTTTGACGGGACCAATGCACGTGCGCCAAGTTTCGGGATTGCAAAAGCTGGTGAAGAACCGCGGGTGTTCTTTGCAGGCTTGCCAATGGGTCATGAGTTTACCTCGCTGATTCTGGCATTGCTGCAAACTTCAGGTTATGCACCGAAAGTCTCGGATGAAGTACTGGCGAATATTAAGAGCCTAGGTGTTCAATCTAATTTCGATGTATTTGTATCCTTAAGCTGCCATAACTGTCCGGATGTAGTTCAGGCACTCAACCTGATTGCCATCTATAACCCGGGCACCACAGCCACCATGATTGATGGGGCTTTCTTCCAGGACGAAGTAGAAGAACGCAAGATCATGGCAGTACCGATGGTGTTCCAGGACAATCAGCATATCGGTCAGGGTCGTATGACACTGGAGGAAATCATTGCCAAGTTGGATAGCAATGCCGCTGCCAAAGATGCGGAAAAGCTGAATGCCAAAGATGCTTTTGATGTCCTGGTGATCGGTGGCGGCCCTGCGGGGAATACTTCTGCGATCTATGCAGCACGTAAAGGCATTAAAACCGGGATCGTGGCTGAACGCATGGGCGGTCAGGTGATGGACACCATGGATATTGAAAACTACACCTCTATCCAGAAGACACAAGGTCCGAAGTTTGCCGCTGAAATGGAAGCCCATGTACGTGAGTACGGTGTCGACATCATGAACCTGCAACGGGTATCCAACATCAAAGGTGCGGATGAAACAGCCAATGGTCTGGTGGAAGTGACCTTAGAGAATGGTGCCAAACTGGAATCTAAAACCGTGATTCTGTCGACCGGTGCACGCTGGAGAGAGATGAATGTTCCAGGTGAGCAGGAATACAAAACCCGTGGTGTGGCATACTGCCCGCACTGTGATGGCCCACTGTTCAAGGGTAAACGTGTCGCCGTGATTGGTGGTGGTAACTCGGGTGTTGAAGCCGCGATTGACCTGGCAGGGATTGTGGAGCATGTCACGCTGGTCGAGTTTGATACTAAATTGCGTGCGGATCAGGTGCTGCAAGACAAGCTCAACAGTCTGCCAAATACCACCGTGATCAAGAATGCCTTGTCGACTGAAGTGCTGGGTGATGGTGCACAGGTGACTGGTCTGAAATACAAAGACCGTGCCACAGATGAAGAGCACACAGTTGAACTTGCCGGGATCTTCGTGCAGATCGGTTTGTTGCCTAACACCGATTTCCTGAAAGA